>NZ_VOXZ01000030.1:0-4456 GCF_013420455.1 Acinetobacter sp. YH01004 | reverse complement strand
GCAAAGTCATTATGAATCTCTCGAAGTAGATGAGTTCTGGAATTTTGTTGGAAATAAAAAGAATAAACAATGGCTTATTTTTGTTCAAAAGTCATATTTTACCTCGGAGAAACCGGACATTTTTATTGGTGAGAATATAGACACTTTAAATGGGTTCTAACACTCTCGTTTCGTATAACAGCCATTATGTTAAATGGAAGGAAGCAAAATAAGTTAACATTTTGCTTCCGGCCACATTAAGCTAGAGTTTTATTTAAATAAAGCTATTTAGTAATCATTAAATTAATTAAAATCTAAATCTAACACCAGCTCCATATAACCAACCTTTCTCAGAGTTTGATTCTATTTGCCACGACGTTTCATCATTACCTTTTGAATACTCATAGGCAATGTCGATATAAGGCATGATCTTTTTACTGATTTCATAGCGAGTTTCAAACCCTGCGGTTGCACTGCTTAAACCAGTTTTTTTCGCATATTTAGAGTCATCACTAAAGATAGCATCCAACTCTAAATAAGGTTGAATAATCAACTTTTGCGTAATCAGAAAATCACGTTCCGTTTCTAGGCTAAAGCCCGCATAATTGTCTTCTCCCGCATAGAGATAAGCATCAGTTTCAAAGAAATATGGCGCCATACCATGTAAGCCAATCACCGCATCAACATTTTCTTCGGTGTCTTTGCGATGATCATTGAGTTCAACTTTTTCACTACGATAACGTGCACCAATCTGTGCATCCCAAAAGTCTGAAATCATACGGCTATATAAAAGTTTGGCATCATAATGTGCATCATGCGATTCTTCTTTATCGGCATGAATTTTAATAAAAAGCTTATTTTCATCTGTGCCAATACGGGTTTCAAACTCTGACTTTAAATCACCTGTGCCATCTTCATTGACAAGCCACTTATTGTCCACTGTCGTAATCGCATAAATTTGCGCACCGTGTTCTGAGCGATGATCATAATGCGAACTCTGCTGAGCATTCGCATCTGGTACATGATGTAAATGATTAACCGTAGATGTTGCCTGATGTTGTGCCTGATTCATTTGGCTATGGTTCATTTGAGAGCGATCCATTTGCATCGGCTGATTTTGACTAGAAGATGTAGCAACTGTCATTTTTTCAGGCGCACTATGATCTTCACCATTATGTGCCAAACTCACTGCACTGACCATCAACAAAGAGCTTGCTAAAACAGTTTTAGAAAAAAGATTAATGGTGCGCATGTTGATCTCCTTTCTGTACTTTTTGATCTTGCTGTTTCTCTGTTGATTTGTGATGCATTGGCTGATGACCTGCATGTTGATGGTTCATCGGTGCTGAATGTGCAGCATGATTCATTTTCCCCATCATCTGCATGTGTTGTGCATGCTCTTGTGGAGAATGCTGTGAATGATCCATCTCAGACATCGCTTGATGATTCATTGATGGTACATTTTTTCCATCAGTCTGAGCAGTTGAATGATGCCCTTCGTGCGCCAAACTTAAGCTTGTTAAACTCAATACCGCAACAGAAAAAAACGCTTTAAATACAAAATTAGTGATGTGCATGTCCAGCTCCTTTTTGCTCAGTTACTTGGTGAGTTTGAGTCGAATTTGTACCTTGAATTGGCGTTGTAGACACTTGTTCATCGCTAACATTTGCCACGATCAACTTGTTCATCATTCCTGCACTCATGTGATACAACAAATGACAATGGATTGCCCATTCGCCCAACTCATCCGCAGTTAATAAAGCAGTGACTGTTTTACCCGGTGGTACAATCAATGTGTGTTTATTCGGCATATCTACCGACTCTTGACCATTCTCCAACTGCATAAACATGCCATGTAAATGCATGGGGTGCGCCATCATACTGTCATTAATAAATTTGATACGGATACGCTCGCCATACTTCACTTTTAATGGCTCAGCATCGCTGAATTTTTTACCGTTAATCGTCCAAATATAACGCTCCATAGTACCGCCCAAACGCACTACTAATTCACTGCTAGCTTCACGAGTATCTTTTTGCGGTTCTAAAGATTTTAAATCACTATATTGCAAGGCTTTATTGCCCGCAGGTGTAGATGCATTTGCCCAACCATAAACCACTTGATCATTTTCTTGTGGTTTTGCTGTGCCATGCTGTGAATGATCCATTTTCGAGTGATCCATGCCTTGCATATCGCCATGGTTCATTTTTGAATGATCCATTTTCGAGTGATCCATGCCTTGCATATCGCCATGGTTCATTTTTGAATGATCCATTTTCGAGTGATCCATGCCTTGCATATCGCCATGGTTCATTTTTGAATGATCCATTTTCGAGTGATCCATGCCTTGCATATTGCCGTGGTTCATTTTCGAATGATCCATTCCTGCATGATCACCACCACCATGTCCCATATCTTCCATGGTCAAAAGTGAGCGTGGACGTGGTGCAGGCATATGAATGCCATGTGTCATAGGATTTAGTTCATTGTGCAGTGTACCAATCGCATAGCCTGAACGGTCAATTGACTCAGCTTCAATTTGATAATGTCCGCCTTTTGGCTCCACAATCACATCATAAGTTTCAGCTGTGCCAATACGAAACTCATCCACAGCAACAGGTTTTACAGGCTGACCATCAGCACTGACCACAGTCATTTTCAAGTTAGGAATACGGACATCGTAGAAAGACATCGCAGATGCATTCACAAAACGTAGGCGAATTTTTTCATTCGGTTTAAACATTCCTGTCCAATTTTGTTCAGGTGTTTTGCCATTAATGAGGAAGGTATAACCTGTAACATCCGACATGTCGGTTTTTAGCATACGCATCTGATTCCACATTTTGCGGTCAGACCATGTCGCTTTTATGCCATCACGTTTAACCTGCTTCCAAACATCACCCAAGGTTTCACGCTGATCTTGATAATATTCAGCTGAAATTTTAAGATCTTTCTGAATTTGATCACTGGTTTTTTCATGAAAATCTGACAACATCACCACATAGTCACGTTCAGCTTTTTCATGTGCTGCCAATGGTGTTTTACCTTTTGGATAAATCACAAAAGAACCATATAAGCCGTCCTGTTCCTGTCCTTTAGAATGAGCGTGATACCAATAAGTCCCGCTTTGGCGAATCTTGAATTTATAAACATACTCGCTTTGAGGCTTAATACCGTTAAAACCATTAAATCCCGGTACACCATCCATAATGCCCGGCAACAACAGTCCGTGCCAATGAATAGAAGAATCTTGGTTTTTTAAATTATTTTTCACGCGAATGATGGCTTCATCACCCTCTTCAAACTCAAGCAAAGGCGCAGGAAATTGACCATTTACGGTAATGCGCTTTACAGGCTTTCCAGTTGGGCTGACCACTGCTTCATCAATAACAAGCTGATATTCACGCACTTCGGCAAAAACCAAAGGCGACGATGCAAAACAAATACCTGCTAATAGGTACGAACTAATTTTATGAGACATAACTTAACCTTAATTTTTGAAAAATAAATAAATTTTAAAAAAAATGGTTAAGTTTTAGGAGGACGTGAAATTTCTTGCCAATACCCATTTAGATATTGGTTGGGGTAATAAAAATTAGGCTGATCTATAGAATAGAAGGTATCTAGGGGATCTAGCGAGCTTTGCAAAGAATGAAGACATGAGATCTGTGTCTGGCAGGATAAGCTAGAACATTCCTGACACTTTTTGTGATCTATATTCTGATTAAGAGCTAAATGATTATGGCAATCGGTATTCGTCTGTACTTCGTGATTAATACCATGTTGAGTGACTTGCTGTGCTTGATCTAAACAATGATCTTGGCTCATTTCAGTTTGCATATTGATATGCATTATCTTTACTGATGCAACAGACACACTACTCCATCCTATGGCAAAAACCATAAGAAAACAAAACCAAAGTTTTTTGGAGAGATGAGTCAACACGAATGCTATCTAGGAATAGAATTTAATCCAAAATATCTTAACGGAATTTCAAATATTTACAACCCAATATAATTTAGTAGTTTCTCTAAAATTAACATAATACACGTTATGCGAAATTAGAAAAATGAGTTTATTGCACTGATATTTATCTGTTTTTTAAATTTTAGACCTGGGTTGGTGCCCAGGTTTTTTTATTGCGTATAACAGCCATGATGTTAAATAGTTCTCTTTTTAGATAAATATTCATGTTTTCAATACATGCTAATTAGAGATTTTGAACTCAAGCAATTCTATAAAATTTTAACTTATGTGTACCTCTACTTTTAACTTCGGTTATTTATGGGAGGATTACCGGTGGCCTAACTTAAATAAAAAGTCTCCGACAAACCCGGTACGGTTCACTATCTATTGTTATTCTTACCTGAAATTGATGTGAGCTTATAGAGACAAGGTAAATTTGCAAAAGTGCCGGCTATTCAGTGTTCATTGAATGTTTAATTTAATTTATTAAGCTTGACCTTGGAGTGGCT
>NZ_VOXZ01000029.1:0-4608 GCF_013420455.1 Acinetobacter sp. YH01004 | reverse complement strand
TTCAAACAAATTCAGGCTGGGTTTATACTGCATTTATTATTGATGTGTTCTCACGAGCAATTGTTGGATGGAAAGTATCGACACGGATGAATACAGATATGGTGCTCGATGCATTGGAGCAAGCATTGCATGATCGAGGCATGCCAAAGAATGTGATTCATCATTCCGACAGAGGTGTGCAATATCTTTCCATTCGCTATACCAATCGTTTAGAAGCAGCAAATTTACGAGCATCAGTCGGTACGACTGGTGATTCATACGATAATGCTTTGGCTGAAACGGTGAATGGCTTATACAAAACAGAGGTGATTGAATATCTAAAAGCAGATTGGCAAGGTTTAGCGGATGTACAACTTGCGACACTAAATTGGGTAGATTGGTTCAATAAAGAGCGTGTACATAGTGCACTAGGTTATGTATCACCTTTTGATTTTGAAGCAATGTACTATGATAAGATTAACCCGTTAGGTCAGGTGGCCTAACTTAAATAAAAAACTCTCCGACAAACCCGGTACGGTTCAGTTGATTGAATTATAGGGGCTATCAATGCGAGTTGGAAAATCAAAAAAAGAAGCTTTGGCTTCTTTTTTTTTTGATCATCTATAAGTGCTTATACAACTGAGAAAATATAAAACACTTGAGAATTTTCTTAAGTCATACATTGTGACTTAAGAATTTGATAAAGAACATTGTATGAAATAAAAAAGAGAAAATCATAAATATTTGAAAAATAATAATAAATAAAATTGGCATGCAAGTTGCAATAATCTTATGGAGAATATGAGGATTTTGGTATGCAGCAACTCAATGTAGAACAGCCTCCTTGCTTTATTCATGTTACAGGGACTCAGCGTGACAAATATATCGAATTTGAATTTTCGATAGGTGATCCAGAGTTATAGTCAAATCATTATAAAACCAATACAATGGTGCAATGAGTTATTCAGAACATTTTAGACGTAAAATTTTAGCTAAGCTTGAGGAAGGTTATTCTATTCGAGCAGTAGCTGCACAATTTGAAATTAATAAAAATACCATTGTTGAATGGAAGAAACGTATAGAGATTAAAAAAACTCGTGTACGTAAACCTTCTAAAATTAACGATGATGCTTTACGTGAAGATGTTGAAAAGTATCCTGATGCTTATCAATATGAACGTGCTGCACGTTTTAATTGTGGTGTTTCATCTATTGGTGCTGCATTAAAGCGCTTAAATATTACAGTTAAAAAAAGACGTTAAGCCATCCTAAAGCAGATACAAAGCTTAGGGATAAATTTATTCTGCAAGTGAATGAATTAGAAAAAAACCATCCGATTATTTATCTGGATGAAAGTGGTTTTAAGTCACATGATTACAGACCTCATGGCTACTCACGAAAAGGAGTACCCTGTCTAGGGCAATATAATTGGCAATTAAAGAATCAGACCAATGCCATTGGAGCAATCCATAAAGGGTATTTATTTTCAGTCGGTTTATTTGACTGCAAAATCAATTCAGATGTTTTTCATTTTTGGATTGAGCAATTCCTCATACCAGCATTACCAGAAAATAGTGTAGTGGTTATGGATAATGCAGCATTTCATAAAAGAGCAGATATTCAGGAGTTATTGGAACAACAAGGGCATAAAATTCTTTGGCTTCCTGCATACAGCCCTGATTTAAATCCTATAGAACAGATGTGGGCATGGGTTAAACGTAAGCGTAAAGAATGGTTGATCGACTCAGTCGATGAGTTATTTCGAGTTTTTTTCGAATCTTGTATGAATAATAAAGTAGTTTGACTAGGGTGTGTTGACACTTTTAGCTTAAAAAAATAGCGAAGTAGTAAAATCAAATCGCCAAACCCAATTTTACTATTCGCTATGCCTCGTACTATGCTGACAGATCAACACTGGCAAAAGTTGAAAGTTATTCTGCGTAATTTATCCATTCACCACAACTCAAATTTACGCAATTTTATTGAAGCTATTCTCTATAGAATTAGAACAGGCTGTCCGTGGCGAGATATTCCTTGCTGTTTTGGTCATTCAAACTCTATTTTCAAACGTTTTAATCGTTGGTCAAGCAGCGGTAAGTTTCTTAGATTATTCAAATTACTAGCCTCATGCCCCGATATGGAGTGGATTTTTATTGATGGCTCTCATGTACGTGCTCATCAACATTCTGCCGGCATAGCGAATCAATCTATTTCTAAAAGTGTAGGAGGAAACTCCTCAAAAATACATTTGATTGTTGATGCACATGGCAATCCTATTGATTTCATGATTACCGATGGAACCACACATGATGTTAAAGTTGCACCTGATTTAATATCAACATTAGATTTAAAAGAGACAAAAGTGGTATGTGCAGATAAAGGCTATGATTCAGAACCACTGCGTGAACAGATCAGGAAAACAGGGACTAAAGCGAATATACCAAAGAAAACAAATAGCCAATCGAACAATGACCATATGGACTGGTATTTATATAAAATCAGGCATTTAGTTGAAAATATGTTTTGTAGATTAAAGCAATTTAGAGGAATAGCTACTCGATATGACAAGCTCAAAAGAAATTATCAAAGTTCTGTTGCTTTAGCATGTATATTTTTATGGCTACCTTTATAGGGTTAATTATGAACAGTAAATGTCAACAAACCCTATATTAAAATTAATATTATTTTCTTTAAACACTAAGTAATAAAAAAAGAGTGCTTAAGCACTCTTATATAGCCGTATGTTTAGTAAAGTCGGTAAGAAAAGCCAGAATCTAAAAAATTATTATGTGATCAAATTTCTTTTCTGCTCAAAATGCTCTTCAATTTTTGAACTCAGAAAATTAACAATAGGCTGCAAAGCATAATGTTCCTCTTGCCAATTTTGTTTACCGATTTCCCCTCTATATTCCTGTATAAGCCGCTGCAATACGAATTTCTGCTCAGGAGGAAGCTGAGGCATAACCCATCGAGCTGCATTGCCTTTTGAAGCAATATCCTTCATGACTAAACTAAAATAGATCCGGCATAAAGCTAAAATCTGGTTTCTTTCATCTGCATCCTCATCCCAATGAGCTACAATTTCGGGATAAGTATCAGACATTGCTTGCCATAGTTCTTGATCAGAAATTTCAGGTGCCCATTGGTCTAAAGCTGGACCAAATAAAACTGTATGATGAGATCTCGCTTTTCTAAGCAATATACTAATATCTGGGTCTTTCTGCGAACTTAATGTTCCACCTTCTTTAAGTTCTTCACGTAGCCATTCACCAAACTGCATTTCATAACTTAAAGGATAATTTCCAGACTGAATCTCATCTTTTAATAAAATAGTAACTTCTAATGGTCTTTGTAATTCCCCAACAGGCTGTGAAATTTTTAGTAATTCTTGTGCAAGCTGCTCGCGTAAAGCAGATGTTAATGGTTGAGTAACCACGACCAGAACATCAAGGTCACTTTCTGGCCCTAAGCCACCATCAACAGCTGAACCATAAAGATAGATTGCAAATAATGATTCCGCTAAAAGTTGCTGTAATTTTTCTTGTAGATATTCTAACTGAATGAAATCAGACATCTCTCATCTCCTTCGGAAGAAACAGATATAAAAAAGGCAGGATATTATACTCTGTACACGACAAATTTCACAGAACCCTTATCCTATCAGGATTCTGCTTTCTTAAAATTGCCAAAATTTCCTTAAACTCTTCTTTTTTCCCAAAACCAATTAAACGCTGAATCGCCATTTGAACATAGTCTAAACCATAGCGAAATAAACTCATTGAGAGTCGTCCATGCTTCTTTATTTTTATCGCTTTTTTTTGATTATGTTGCCATTCACCCGTTAAGTAACACCAACAGAAGCTTATAGCTAACACCGCAATCAATTTTTTCACTCGTCTAGGGTCTGTCAAGCGCGTATTTTCAAGATTAAACCCGCGTCCTTTGAGACAACTGAATAAGGTTTCAATTTCCCAGCGTAATGCATAATCCTGAATAGCATTGGCATTAAACTGAGGAGAAACGACGAGTAAAAGCTCTCCATTTTCTAACTGTAGTGCACTTATATATAGTTTCACCCGACCAACCAAAATCCGTCGTTTACGACATTCAATTTGACCAACTTTAAGATGGCGAAATAAATCACTAATTTTATGATTCTTTCCTAAATGATTGGTGACAATGAAGTTTTTTTAACACGAATGCAGAAGTTGATGTCTTGTTCAATTAACCATGTAAACCACTGCTCACCGATAAACTCTCTGTCTGCGAACACATTCACAATACGGTCTTTACCAAAAATGGCTATAAAGCGTTGAATCAAAGCAATACGCTCTTTCGTATCTGAATTTCCACGTTTATTAAGCAATGTCCAAAGGATAGGTATCGCTATTCCACGATAAACGATTGCGAGCATCAGGATATTAATATTTCGTTTTCCCCATTTCCAATTGGTTCTATCTAAAGTCAGTTGCACTTGGTCGAATGAAAACATATTGAAAATCAACTGAGAAATTTGACGATAATCAAAATACTGACCTGCAAAGAAGCGCTGCATACGTCGATAAAATGATTGTGGTAAACACTTGATGGGCAAGGCTTTAGATGCAGAAGAAAGATTACATGTTTGCTT
>NZ_VOXZ01000028.1:0-4756 GCF_013420455.1 Acinetobacter sp. YH01004 | reverse complement strand
TTAAGTTCTTTATCCGACATAGACACCAACATATCAAACCGTCCGCTAAGAAAATTGCAACAGCGCATATTCTAAAAGCGGACATTTTTACTTTGGAGAAACCGGACATTTCTATTTTGGAGTTACATTGGGAATTCGTATAAGGTGTATTATGTTAATTTTAGAAATATTTAATTATTAATAGTGACTATGAAAAGGATTGAATTATTTAAAGTTGCCTTAGAGCATTGTGAAAATTTATCTCAAAAATTTCCAGATTTAGAGGTTACATCATCGATTAGGAAGCAACTTAAATATCTTATCTCTTGTGAAAATACGGGTGACATAGATAAATCAAAATTAGAGTCAATTATTATTGGTGTTCAAACAGCTAGAGAAATAGAGCCTTTAGATCAAGAAACTTCTGAATTTTTTTATCAAGTAGCTAATGAAGTCAGAATAATGTTACTTGAATAGATATTTAACATAATGGCTGTTATACGAGATGAAAAAACCTAGGCACTGGCCTAGGTGTTAAATTAAAAAAATACATAAAAATTAAGACTATAGTCTCAATTTTTCAACTTCGTATAACGTGTATTATGTTAATTTTAGCAAAACTTCAAATTAGCTTACTGCTTCATATTCTTTAACCATCCATAAATATATGGATCCTTTTTCAATAAGCTTGCCACCATCTCACTACGTTTAGCCTTATCCAACCTCAATAGAATACTTCTGAGGTCAGCATTAATAGAGTTTTCTGGAGCCCCTCTATCACGAGCCTTACTATACCAATCGTGACCAAGATCATATTCATGATTCTCCATGTATATAGCCCCTAATAAGGTACAAGGTCTATAGTCTTGAGGACTATGATCATGTGCTTTTAATCCATGCTCTATAGCGATATCTGATTTCTTAAGATCCCTTTTTACTCCACCTAGAGTAGTAAAATAGGCAGATAATAGTTTGCTGTTTTTATTTGAGGAAATTTTTGTATTTTCTAGAAATTTTTCAGCTTCTTTACTAGCTTTACATTTTCTTAATTGGCTAGAGGCATTGATAGCATGCCAATCTGATTTAGTTACTTCATATTGTTTAAGGTAAAAGTTAGCTTCTACACGATGAAATTTCATTTTAACTTCGCCAGTAAAAAACTCTCGTCCTTCTGAACTTAACCAAATAGCATCTTGTTCCTGTAATCTTTGTTGGTTATCCAATAAATTCAATATATTAAGTAGTTTAGATCTTTGCTTATTGCCAATAAGATAAGGATAAATTTCATATTTATTTAAAAGAGCTTTCTCTCTTTGCTGTGCAATATATTTTGGATCAGATTCTAGTTTCTTTCTTCTCTCACGTTCAGCTTGTTCTCTAGCTTTTCTTTCTTGAGCTAATTTTTCTTGACGTTTTTGCTCTTCAATACGCTCTAGCTCCTTAAGTTTTTCTAGACGTATTTGTTCCTCTTCTAAACGTTTTTTATATACAACTCTGTCATTTGAAGATTCTTTTTTATATTGATTAAAAGAGATCTTCCCTTCAACAAGGGCATATAAAGCATTCAGATTATTGCGAAGTAAATAGGCTTTTTCTGGCAAAGTTAAACTGTCATTCTGCTTCGTTTTTAATTTCTGGATGATTTTATGAAGCATACTATGTGGAATAATTGAACTTTCTAAATGATCTAAATAGTAAAAAGCTGCATCTTTCTTCATGTCATCAATATATTTTTGATGTTTTTGAGCATCTTCAACTGTTACTTTTCCCCGATAATTAGAACGATATGAGTTTTTAAATGTATTTCTAGTCATTTCAATGTTTCAAAAGCTATTACGATTCAATTAAATAATCTTTTTTATAGCATGAAAAGCTTTTAACCAATTTAACATAATGGTGGTTATACGCAATACACTTGTATATTAATATAAATATCAATCACTTGAAAATTTAGCCATGACTAAGAAAAAGCAAAAAATCGGCTTTTGTAATAAGTTGGTGAGTTTTTAAGCAGATCTGTAATATTTTGCCAGTAAATTTGATTAAAAAACGATCAATTTGGCAATCAGTGCCCATTTCATCGGCTTTCAGGATCCGAAACTATCCCCAATGGCTGTGGATAAAATTTAGGCTATTTTGTACGCCCTGGCGCACAACAATCTCGGCTCTTTGCGGCTACCAGGAACAGTGGAATTTTCCTATGATGAACTCATCAGGAACAGGAAGTTCCAAACAACAAGAATAAGAAAGATCGCACCAGGAGCGTGAGGTAAGACAGGAGTCATACCTAGCAACCCAATATGAGAAACCCCGGCAGGATGCTGGGGTTTTTTATTGTCTGCATTTAAGGTCTAATCAGTCTTAGCCAATTCATTTTGGTTGATAAGTTTAATCAGCGCATTTTGAACAAACTCATCAAGTTCAATCCCTTTTTCTTTTATGATGGTTTCTATCTTTGCTAGCGTTTCACTTTCTAATTCGAACTCGATTTCTGCTGATGTTTCCATGAGTAAATCATAGTTATTTTCGACTATCTTTTTAAAGGTTTCTTCTAGATCTTTTGTTGATGGATGATCCTAGACAAAATAATGGACAGCACGTCCCTCTAAAGATAACGTAACTTTAATCTTTGGAGATTCAAGAAATGGCTAAACGTTTTAGTCCCGAATTTAAACAGCAAGCGATTGATTATGCACTTTCAAACTCACACGAGTCTGTAGCTGCAATCGCCCAGAAATTAGGTGTGGGTTATTCAACATTAGATAAATGGATTCGTGAAACCAATCCGGCAGGTTCAAGCAAACGTCAACTTTCACCAGAACAACAGCGGATCGTGGAATTAGAGAAAGAAGTCAAACAGCTCAAGGAAGCCAATGACATCTTAAAAAAAGCGCATGTGTACTTTCTAACAGATCATGCCAAGAAAAGTACACGGTAATTCAAGATCTAGATATGAATGAAGTCACCGTATCTTCTGCCTGTAAATACCTAGGTGTCAGCACTTCAGGCTATTATGCCTGGCGAAAACGTCAAGCCAATACGGCACAGAAATATAATGACTTAAAAGCCGTATATTGGCAGCATCATGCACGATTGGGTGCACCTTCATTAGTACATGACATGCATGATTTAGGTTACAACATGAGCGAACGTACTATTGGAAGGATGCTAAAAAAGCTTGGTTTACGTAGCAGGATTGCACGTAAATACAAGCATACGACTGATTCAACCCATCGTTTGCCTACAGCACCCAACTTGTTGGATCGCCAATTTACAGTTACTCAGCCTAATAAAGTCTGGACAACAGACATAACCTATATCCGCACTAAAGAAGGTTGGTTGTATTTATGTGTGATGCTAGATTTATTTAGCCGTCGTATCGTGGGGTGGCAAACCAGCCATCGAATAGACCGCCAGTTGGTGTGTGATACGTTTAACTATGCAATGGCTCGTCAGGGTTATCCAACTGGTGTTATGGTTCATTCGGACCAAGGCTCACAGTACTGTAGTCGTGATTTTAGAGCGCTGTTACTGAAAAATGATTGTACTCAGAGTATGTCTAGACGTGGAAACTGTTGGGATAATGCAGTGACTGAAAGCTTCTTTCATACATTAAAAGGTCATGTGGTACATGGCAGTGTGTTTTCGACTCGAAAAGAAGCGAATGCTGTCTTGTTTGACTATATTGAAATTTATTACAATCGAGTCAGAAGACATTCTGCAAACGGCTGGTTAAGTCCAGAAGCCTTTGAACAGAAATATATTAAAAGTTTAGAGGGGCTGGTTGTCCACGATACTGTCTAGGATCAGGAATATTGAAAGATAAGCGTAATGAGCTATTGATAATTTCAATATGGGTATACCCTAAATATTCAGTACTTTTTCCCACAAATCCTAAGTGCTTCATAAAAAACCTTAAATAAATATAGTAGAGAGCTGTCTAAATTAAGCCAGACTCTCTTTTACAAATTTTGGATCAACAATAAATAATCGAATAAGGGATGTTGCTGCTCCTGATGGTCTTCTCGCACCTTGTTCCCATGATTCAAGAGTACGTCTTGATACGCCAAGAATCTTAGCAAACTGATCTTGTGTTAGTTGAGCCTTTCTACGAGCTAACGCTACATCTGTCTCAGTGATTACGGTTCTTTTCGCTGCATTACTAGTAAGCATATCGTCGATGCCTTGTAATATTTCAGCTTCAATATCCCTAGTTGCTTCAAAAGCCTCAAGTTCTTTTTCAGTCATTAAACGAGTCATTTAGTTTCTCCACTAATGCTTGAAGAGTCTTCTTACTAAGCTGTACAGTTTGCTTTTTACTGTACAAGGTTAATAACCAAATCTCTCCATTTGCTAAACGATTAAAGTAGATGACTCTGACACCACCACTTTTACCTCTACCACCGCTAGTCCATCTAATCTTACGAATACCACCTGCATTAGGCTCTACATCTCCTGCTTCAGGATTTAATGCTAAGAATGTTTTGAATTCCTCATATTCTTCCTGAGTCCAATAAACAAGACAGTATTTAGTAAATAATGGAGTCTCACATATTGTATACATTGATTGCATTCATACTACCTTGTAGTAGTTTATTTTATACTACTTTGTGGTATTTTTAAATGATAATTCTTAGTTCTCAGGATTAAATGCCTATTTAAGTGATGTGCTGAAAAGGTTGCCGACACATAAAGTGACTCAGATTGAAGAATTGCTACCACACCGCTGGAAACCTGAACCGAATTAAAAAATAGGCATGGGGTTCAGCGGACGCTT
>NZ_VOXZ01000027.1:0-5025 GCF_013420455.1 Acinetobacter sp. YH01004 | reverse complement strand
GCTGACGCACACCATCGCCCACCGGGTGGGTCGCTATCTGGAACGGCAAGGCCTGCTGGAACGGGATGTCGAAAACAGCTATCTGGCCTCGGATGCGGTGGATGACGACCCGATGACACCCCTGCTGGGGCACTCGATCACTTACCGTATCGCTGTCGGTTCACAGGCGGGGCGAAAGGTGTTCACTTTGCAAACTCTGCCGACCAGTGGTGATCCGTTCGGTGACGGGATTGGCAAGGTAGCCGGGTCCAGCCTGCACGCCGGCGTGGCGGCCAGGGCCGATGAACGCAAGAAGCTCGAACGGCTGTGCCGGTACATCAGCCGCCCGGCGGTATCCGAGAAGCGGCTGTCGTTAACACGAGGCGGCAACGTGCGCTACCAGCTCAAGACGCCGTACCGGGACGGCACCACGCACGTCATTTTCGAACCATTGGATTTCATTGCAAGGCTGGCCGCCCTGGTACCGAAGCCCAGAGTCAACCTAACCCGCTTCCACGGGGTGTTCGCACCCAACAGTCGGCACCGGGCGTTGGTCACGCCGGCAAAACGGGGCAGGGGCAACAAGGTCAGGGTGGCTGATGAACCGGCAACACCAGCACAACGGCGAGCGTCGATGACATGGGCGCAACGGCTCAAGCGTGTTTTCAATATCGACATCGAGACCTGCAGCGGCTGCGGCGGCGCCATGAAAGTCATCGCCTGCATTGAAGACCCTATAGTGATCAAGCAGATCCTTGATCACCTGAAGCACAAAGCCGAAACCAGCGGGACCAGGGCGTTACCCGAAAGCCGGGCGCCACCGGCTGAGCTGCTCCTGGGTCTGTTTGACTGACGAGCCTGAAGGCCAACGATACCAATCAAAATGCTGCGTTCACAGCGCCGCGGCAGGGATCCGCCGTGCTGGTTGTCGGAAAAGGAGCCGCTAGTGGGAAAGAGGAGGGTAAATTTTCAGCGTTGCTGGCTCCCCGTCAGCCGGATTGGGTTGCATCGCAGGGGTGTCGAAAGAGTCAACTGCGGTCCAAAGCTGTTGGACTTGGGTGAAAAGGGCGTTTATTCTTCCTGTACGTACAATCAATTCGGTAGATATTGAACCTGAATATAGGGATATATTTAACTTGACGTTACACCAATCACAACAACGGCAAGTGAATTACGCAATGAGTAATACTTTTGGTTTTGGCGGACACATTGCCACAAGTATTTTTAAAAAATATGCTGAATAGAGAGTAGGTGCTAACTTCGGTTTGCTCGTGTTGGCGCTAAATCGAAAGTTCAAGTATCCCAACATGTTCCTTCGTATAGAAGTTAAAAGTTGGCAATTATCGTAGAACAACCTACAGACAACACCAATATGTAACCGATAAATAATTACAAAATATGACCGACAGAGTAAACATCATCAATAACTACATCGATGGATACAACCAATTTGATATCAAAAAAATGGTTGCAGACCTTGACGATAATATTGTTTTTGAAAACATTCAAAATAATGATATAAGGTTATCGCTGAAAGGGTTAACAGCGTTTAAACAACAGGCAGAAACAGCAAAAACATACTTTGCAAAGAGAACACAGACAGTTAAATCGTTTAGGCATTTTGACAACAGCACTGAAATAGAAATTGATTATACAGCAATTTTAGCAATTGACTTTCCGAACGGCTTAAAAAAAGGGCAAAAGCTAAAGTTATCAGGAAAATCCGTGTTTGAATTTAAAAAAACAAAGTGATTAAATTGACAGACATTAGTTGACATTAAAACCAGCGAACAAGAATATGACTTTATTAAAACATAAAAAAATTACAATAATTGGTGCCGGGCCTGTTGGATTAACAATGGCGAGATTGTTACAGCAAAACGGCGTGGACATTACAGTTTACGAGAGAGACAAAGACCAAGATGCAAGGATTTTTGGTGGGACACTTGATCTGCACAGGGATTCGGGACAGGAAGCAATGAAAAGAGCGGGATTGTTACAAACTTATTATGACTTAGCTTTACCAATGGGTGTAAATATTGTTGATGAAAAGGGCAATATTTTAACCACAAAAAATGTAAGACCCGAAAATCGTTTTGACAATCCTGAAATAAACAGAAATGACTTAAGGACTATCCTATTAAATAGTTTACAAAATGATACCGTCATTTGGGATAGAAAACTTGTTACCCTTGAACCTGATAAGGAGAAGTGGATACTAACTTTTGAGGATAAATCGAGTGAAACAGCAGATCTGGTTATTATTGCCAATGGTGGAATGTCTAAAGTAAGAAAATTTGTTACCGACACGGAAGTTGAAGAAACAGGTACTTTCAATATACAAGCCGATATTCATCAACCGGAGGTGAACTGTCCTGGATTTTTTCAGCTTTGCAATGGAAACCGGCTAATGGCTGCTCATCAAGGTAATTTATTATTTGCGAATCCTAATAATAATGGTGCATTGCATTTTGGAATAAGTTTTAAAACACCTGATGAATGGAAAAGCAAAACGCGGGTAGATTTTCAAGACAGAAATAGTGTCGTTGATTTTCTCCTGAAAAAATTTTCCGATTGGGACGAACGCTACAAAGAACTGATTCGTTTGACATCATCTTTTGTAGGGTTAGCGACACGAATATTTCCCTTAGATAAGTCTTGGAAAAGTAAGCGTCCATTACCCATAACGATGATTGGAGATGCTGCTCATTTGATGCCTCCTTTTGCAGGACAAGGCGTAAACAGTGGGTTGATGGATGCCTTGATATTGTCGGATAATCTGACCAATGGGAAATTTAACAGCATTGAAGAGGCTATTGAAAATTATGAACAGCAAATGTTTGCTTATGGAAGAGAAGCACAGGCAGAATCAATAATAAACGAAACGGAAATGTTCAGCCTCGACTTTTCTTTCCAAAAACTAATGAATCTATAAAACAGAAAGGCGAGGAAATGAAAGAGAAAATAGTTAAAAAAAACGGAATAAGACTTTTTACCGAAAGTTTTGGATGTGAAAAAGATCCGGCAATACTCTTGATTGCGGGAGCAACGGTATCCATGTTGTATTGGGATGCTGAATTTTGCCAGAAACTATCTGAAAAGGGATTTTTTGTTATTCGCTACGACAATAGGGACGTAGGAAAATCTACTAATTACGAACCGGGTTCAACCCCCTATGATATTGTTGACTTAACCCATGATGCTATTTCAATTTTGGACGGCTATAAAATAGTCAAAGCCAATTTTGTGGGAATTTCACTGGGCGGACTGATTTCTCAAATAGCATCAATAAAATATGCCGACAGGGTAAGTTCAATAACACTAATCTCATCAGGTCCTTGGGGCGACTCAGACCCCACAATTCCTGAAATGGATACGCGTATTTTAGATTTTCACGGAAAAGCTGAAACCGTAGATTGGACAAATGAAGACAGTGTGGCAAATTATTTAATTCAAGGTGCTGAATTGATGAGCGGCAGGAAACAATTTGACAAACAAAGAAGTGAAAAACTGATTAGAGCCGAATTTAAAAGAGCTAATAACTATATAAGTATGTTCAATCATGCGGCACTGCAAGGTGGTGAAGAATACTGGAACAGATTGAGCGAAATCAATCAACCAACCTTAATTGTACACGGAACGGACGATAAAATATGGCATTTTAAGAATTCAGCAGTTTTACTTGAAAAGATAAACGGCTCAAAACTAATAACGCTTGATGGAACCGGACACGAACTACATTTCGAAGATTGGAATAAAATTATTGATGGAATAACGCAACATACAACAAATAACAAAAGAATGAACAAATAGGGTATTATGTATTTCCAAATCAACGGTTTAGAGATTGAAGCTAATATCAATGTGTTCTTTGAATAACATCTTTTGGTGTTTTTTAATAATCATACTACGCAATTTTCTTTTATAAAAGGAAATATTGTAAACTAAATACGAAATGGTATCTTCATTAAATCATATCATCTCGGAGATACAGCGAAAAGAAAATACAATTTTGTTTTCTTAAAAACCAAAGACCAGGATTAACATCTTGGTCATTGTGCTTTTCAACCAATATCAACCAAAGCCACCAAAAAGATTACTTAACATAGGTTCATTGCCTGATTTTTTTATTCTTGAGACCTTAGCAGAAAATAATGTGATATGAAATATAAGGACATAGGAGAATCAGAGAAATTAGACCAAGTAATCAAAGAGATGAAAAATATTTTCAGAACTGTACCATATGGCGTCGATCACACAATGAAGGTGTTAGAAAATACACGGACGATTATTGAAAGAGAAAATGTAGACAGTCAGACTGGTTGTATTATAGAGTTAAGTGCTGTTTTACACGACATAGGTTCTGTGGAAGCATTACGCAAATATGGATCAATGGAGGGACATCTCCAAGAGCAGGAAGGAGTACCAATTGCAAGAAATATATTAAATGAACATAATTATGAACCATTCGTAATTGAAAGAGTATGTTATATAGTTGGAAACCATCATACGCCTGAAAAAATAGATGGAAAAGATTTTCAGATTCTTTGGGAGGCAGACCTTATTGAAAACATGCAAGTTATGGATTGCACTAAGGACACAGAAACCTTAAGACAATTTGTTTCAAAAAAAATCAAAACACAAGCGGGTAAGGCGCTTGCTTTATGTAAATACAGTCCTGCATTGAAGACCCTATAGTGATCAAGCAGATCCTTGATCACCTGAAGCACAAAGCCGAAACCAGCGGGACCAGGGCGTTACCCGAAAGCCGGGCGCCACCGGCTGAGCTGCTCCTGGGTCTGTTTGACTGACGAGCCTGAAGGCCAACGATACCAATCAAAATGCTGCGTTCACAGCGCCGCGGCAGGGATCCGCCGTGCTGGTTGTCGGAAAAGGAGCCGCTAGTGGGAAAGAGGAGGGTAAATTTTCAGCGTTGCTGGCTCCCCGTCAGCCGGATTGGGTTGCATCGCAGGGGTGTCGAAAGAGTCAACTGCGGTCCAAAGCTGTTGGACTTGGGTGAAAAGGGCGTTTATTCTTCCTATACGT
>NZ_VOXZ01000026.1:0-15908 GCF_013420455.1 Acinetobacter sp. YH01004 | reverse complement strand
CATCACGAATAGCTCTGTCACTGATATTCAAACCTGAAATAGCACCATATTTAGCCCACACCTCGCTACGAATACGACCAAGTAAAACAGCTTGTTTCTCAAGCTGTTTGTACTTTTGCACATTCAAGTTTTTACAATGGTGGATGCGTGTTAGTTTCAAAAGTTATTCCTTGATGTTCACTAATTCTTTAACTTTTTCTTTGTATTTTCTTAATCCGTAAAGTCGAGAGGAAAAACAATGAATAATCGCTAACAAGTCTTGTGTTACTTCTTCCGTTGGGGAAAGAGATTCTTGATTCATAATAATAACTTTACAACCATGTCTTTCAGCAAAAGATTCAAACCACTCAAAACCAAAACGCACCAAACGGTCTTTGTGAGCGATGACAAGCATTGAAACTTTACCCATTTCAATATCAAGAAAAAGCTGATTGAATTTCTTTCTTTTATAATTCAAACCACTTCCAACCTCTGACACCCAATCATCAACAGCATAGCCATTTACAGTACAAAAAGTTTCTAAAGCTGACACCTGATTAGCTAAATCGGGCTTTTGAGCAACACTAGATACCCTTGAATAAACAATTACTGATGATTTAGCTTCCGTTGCTTTTATACCGATATATTCAAGGTATTGATCGTGCGTGTAGTATCTGCGATTTTTAGGATTTCGACATGCAACCAAAATACCTTCGGCATCCCATCTTTGTAGAGTTTTAACCGACTTCCCAATCATTTCACCGAATTTAGCAGGAGAATACATTAATCAATCTCCGCTAACTTCTTGAAATCCTCAAGTGTATAGTCTTTAAATATGGATTCATCACAATATATGGCTAGATCATTGTCTTCATCCCATCCACAGATAGGGCATGTATAAGGGGATGATGCGACTCCTAGCTGATTATATTTTAATAAAATATCGTTACAAACCTCATAAAGTTCTGAATCCTCATGATGATCAACAACTTCAAGGAAAATTAGTTCACTAATATTTTCTGCAAATTTTTTGTATTTTTCAGGCACTTCTAGTTGATATGGCTCTACTAAATCATCTAGTTTTTTAGCGCAAGCATCACCAAAAATCTCTAATAATTTTTCCTCATATTCTTGACAGCGCATACCTTGTCCTGAAACGTGAGTACATTCAGAAAAGCCTGTATTTGCATTAATAAAATCAGCATAGGTGGGGCATTTATCGGAGAGTGATTGATTTGTTTTTTCAGGGTACGAAGAACAATCATAGCCTAAATCTACAATATCGGTTTCATAGAAATCATTCTTTGACCACTCACCATAGACCCATGATGCAAATTCCTTAATAAACCCATCTTTATTTTCAGGGGATACAAAATAAGCAAGGTCTTGCTCTACTTTCTTTAAGCTTTCAGTCAAGTATTTCATTGCAAGTTTTTTTAAAATTTAATACCTAAATTGTATATGTTTGACTATATGTGTCAATATAATTATTTTCTATAAATCACTCTTTTGAATAGTCTTCCGTACGCTGCATTGCTGCTTGAATATTGACCAATGCTTGCTCTACATCTGCAAATGTTTTGGCATTGCCGCCACTTAGTGCCTGACGCCATTTACGTGCACCTGGCAGGTTTTGGAATAAACCTAAAATATGGCGGGTAATGACAGAAAGTGGTGCACCTTGTTGTAGACGTTGTTCAATATACGGCAACATGCGCTGCATAATTTCAAAACGGTCAGGTAATTCTAGCCCCCATAATTGCCCAAGCTCTGCCAGTAAATAAGGGTTGTGATAGGCTTCACGACCAATCATCACCCCATCGACATGCTTGAGGTGTTGTTGGGTTTCGGCAAACGTTTTAATTCCACCATTAATTTCAATTAACAATTCGGGGCGGTCTTGTTTTAGGCGATACACATCCTCATAACGCAGAGGTGGAACTTCGCGGTTTTCTTTAGGCGATAAACCTTGTAATAAGGCAATTCGGGCATGCACGATAAAGTTATTGCAACCTGTTTGAGCCACAGTATCCACAAAATGCAGCATCTCTGCATAAGAGTGCATGTCATCAATCCCGATGCGATGTTTTACGGTCACAGGAATATCAACCGATTGACGCATGGCGGCAATACACTCTGCAACCAAGTCTGGTTCTGCCATTAAACACGCACCAATTTTATTGTTTTGTACTCGATCACTTGGGCAGCCAACATTCAGGTTGATTTCATCATAACCCCAGTCTTGTGCCATTTTACTGCAGGTCGCAAGGTCTTTCGGATTTGAACCGCCCAACTGCAAGACAATAGGATGTTCTTCTTTGCTGTAATCTAAATGGCGCTTGGCATCACCAAATAAAATTGCGCCAGTGGTTACCATTTCAGTATACAGAATGATATTGGGGTTAAATAAACGTGCAAAAAAACGGTAATCGCGGGTAGTCCAATCCATCATAGGGGCAACCGAAATGCGAGGTTGTAAAGTTTGGATGGCACGTGTCATAACCCACCTGAATTAAAAAACAAAAGCACAAGACCGCGCATTATACGGGGTTTAAGTGAAAATCGACAGTATCCCCAACCCACATCCATTGGCATTAACTTTGCTTTGTTCGCTATGAACAAAGCAGCGCAACCGTAGATGCTAAAGCGGAACTGCTCAGTATTTGTATGCGTAGCCGTTTTTTAGTATGTTGAAAAGATAGGATAACGCAGCATAAGAGGGAAAATAAAATGTTGGTATTAGAAGAAATTTATCGAACTAAGAAAAATGAATTTTCAACGGCATTTAATTTACGCATGCAGCGCAGTTTAAGTTGGTGGAAAAAAGCCATTGAGTTTCATGATGATGTCGATATGCAATTTATGACAGCATGGGTGGCGTTGAGTGCCTTGTATGCGCAAGGTCAAACGGCAGAGCATACACAACAGACCTTGCAGCAATTTGTGCAGCGTATGTATCAAAAAGATGTCGATCAGCGCATGGCGAGAATTATTTGGGAAAAATATCCACAAAGTTTAGAGGTGTTGCTGACCAACCCTTATTTGTATCAAAGTTTTTGGGATTGGCGTAATCAAAAAATGACTGAAGCTGAATGGCGTGCAGATTATGAAGCAGAGAAACAGCAGATTATGCAGGCATTGCACATCCATGATTCAGCTACAATTTTGGCATGTTTGTTTAAGCGCTTATTGACGTTACAGCAGCAACTTTTACAAGGTGGTGCAACTTATAACAGTGCAATCAACCGCAAACAACTCAGCCATGCCAATACTTTACTGTGTGCGTTGATGCCGTGTTTTATCCAAATCTTATTGGAAAATTTAGAAAATGTGGAATTGAGTCAGCCATTTTACCCTGTGATGCAAATGTCTTAAGCGACTTGCTTGATTGTAATCGCAGCGTTTAAGGCATGGCGGTGTGTTGACGTTGATGCTGCCAGTCGAGTAGGGCAAAGCTCATTGCGGCGGTAACAAAACACAAACCAACTAGGCAACTCCATAACCATCCACCGTGTTGCCATGCATAGATTCCCAAGGCAGAACCACAAGCACCGCCAGTAAAATAACTGGTCATATAAATTGAGTTAATCCGCGATTTGGCATCGGGGCGTAAGCGAAAAATTACGTTTTGGTTGCTGCTGTGTACGGTGGCAAGCCCAAGGTTAATTAAGCCAAAACCAAGAATATAGCTCCATAAGCTAAATTGTCCGTTGTATAGAAAGACCCAACTGATTGCCAATAGCGCCAAACCACCCCACGTCAGCGCTGTAACATAGCCACGATCTGCAATTTTCCCCACGTGTTTGGTCGAAAGAGCACCGAATACACCCACCATTGCCACAATGCCCACCATAAAGTCAGCTAAGCCAAAACTGGATTTGAGTAATACTGCAATGGTGGAAAACAACACGCTCATCGCTGCAAAAGCAAACGCACCGAGTAAGGCACGATAGACCAAACGACGTTCTTCTAAAATGAGTTTGCCCATAGACTGAAATACGGCCAAATAGCTGAGTTTGCTGGTTGAGATAAACGGCAAGCGCGCTTTGAGGACTGCGGCAATGCATAGCATCAGCACGCCACTAATCAGGTAAATCACTTTCCAGTGGAATAAATTGGACAGCAAACCTGCCAAACTGGTCGAAAGTAAAATACCGACCAATAAACCACTCATCAATAAACCGACCACTTCACCCATTTTTTCAGGTTTTACAGTCATGGTGGCAAAAGGAATTAAGACTTGTGCTGCCACAGAAAATAGCCCTGTGATAATCGTGCCAATCCATAACATGCTTAAATTGCTGGAAAAGGCACATAAAAATAAGCCAATCGAGGCCAAAAACATTAATAGGGGAATGAATTTGGTTTTATTGACAATATCGCCCATAGGCACAATGAACAATAAACCCAGTGCATAAGACACTTGTGCAAAAGTCACCGTCAATGCCACTTGGGATTGCGGAATTTGGAAAGATTGATGAATCGAGTAAATCAGCGGTTGGCAATAATAATTCGCACCCGCGCATAGACCACAGGCAATCGCCATCAACCAGAGCAGGGTTTTATCTTGGCTGATGTCGGGTGCAGTGTTCATAATTATCCTAAGGTCAATGGTAAAACGGGGTTGCAGTAGCTCAAAGATTGAATCCAATATTCAACTTCATTAGTGGCAGGATGTCGCCTTTAGCTTAATGAGAAAACTTGTTTTTGGACAAGGTGATCATCATCACGCCTACAATATTGAGCATGCAGCCGAACCATTGTATGCCATTTAGATGTTCACCTAAAAATGCTGTGGCCAATAGAATCGTCAAGATGGGGCCAATTGAAGCAATCATGGCCGATTGTGCCGCACCTAAACGGGCGATACTGTGCGCCATGAGTAAGGTGGGCAAGACTGTGACAAATATCCCTAAAGCAATACCATAGCCTAGCACTTCTACAGGCAGTTGTTGCACCAGTCCCAGTGGATTCGGTGTGACCAAACTGTAATGCGTAAGCGTACCGATGCAGGCAATACTTAAAGCCAGACCTGTAAAATTCCAAGAGCCAAAATGCTGAATCAGGCTTTTGGTCAGCAATAAATAGCCTGCAAAACACACTGCACTGGCGAACACTAAACTACTGCCTAACCAAAAATACGTGTCATGCGGAGTATTGCTCTGTTCCTGTAACATCACAATCACTGTTCCGCCATAACTCAGGGCAATTGCAAACAGACTCAACCAGCTAAGTTTCTGTCGATACATTACGCTCGAAGCCAGAACGGTGAGCGTTGGGTATAAAAACAGAATAATGCGTTCTAATGAGGCACTAATGAACATCAGCCCTAAAAAATCCAACCAGCTGGAAAAATAATAGCCCATCAAACCTGCAAAAATCAGCAACAGCCAATTGCGTGTAGAGATGTTGCGACTGTGATGGCGATTGAGCCAACAAATCAGCAAGAAGAAAGGCAGGGCACTTGCCATGCGCAAAGCCATGAGTACGGTTGCGTCGACCAACGGTGAAAGTGCATAAGCCTGTTTAATAAAAATGGCTTTGGTACTAAACAAAAAGGCTGCAAATAAGGCAAAGATGGAGCCCCATTGTGTGGCGTTAAGTCTGATCATGAAAAATGCTGTCGAGCAAGGTGGATGCAAGAGAAGTGACACATGCCGCGCACACAAATGCAAGTTGCATGATAGATAAAGGCAGATGCGACTGCATGGATCAAGCTGTGTGTGCTGTATTTGAGCAAGCATAGCCGATTTTATGCAGATGGTCTGCTTGAGATGGCATAAATTTTGTGAAAAGTAGAGTAAATGGGATTTGCACGATAATGGTGCAAATTAGTTGAAAATATTGCAAAACAGAGAAAATCCATCATCAGACAAAATGACGCACAAAAAAAATGAAAAAAATAGCAGCACTTAACTTAGACCTGAGTTGAATAAATTCAAGCTTCTTTTAAAAGTTTTACTGTTTCAAATATTCGGTTTTACTCATAAGGCAAAGGTAGGTTTTTCTAAGGTTTTCAGATGCGCAAAACACTTCTAAATTGAACCATGTTGTGCGGTGTAAAAATTGTCAAAAAAGTCAATTTGGTGTTTAAGTTTTTGCTTTTAGCGCTTAAATGTATAGATATGCAATCTTTTAGCGCTAAGTCGGATTTTCCCAATTAAGTGAAATGGATGTCAGAATGATCAATGCTTAATTCATTTAAATGTGGTCAACTGCAAGCTCAAAGCATCGCTTTTTTTCTTTTAGACACGTCAAATCGAAGTTTTGCTGAATAATTAGACTTATATTCAAGAAGCAAAACTTATCAATTATATCTCGCAACAATATTTTTATGAATCATCAGTTCAAAATATGGGTATTTATTAAATAAATATTGGGTGGTAATTTAAAAATGTTGCATTAGAATCCAAAAATTCAACAAAACTTATCCTGAGGGGAAAGCATCGTTATCCACGATGTTGACTTAAGAAAAACTAGCTTGAGGAACGCTCATGCAGATCGGAATTCCAACCGAAACTGTTGTCGGTGAAAATCGTGTCGCTGCGACGCCAGAAACAGTAAAGAAGTTGATTAGCGCGGGTCATAGCGTAGTCATTGAACGTGGTGCAGGCGTAAAAGCCGCTTATATCGACAGCGCTTATGAACAAGTAGGCGCGACCATGACAGATGATGCTTATCGCGGTAGCCAAATGATTTTGAAAGTTCGTGCCCCAAAGGGTGAAGAAATTCAAAAACTTGCACCGAACAGCACTGTGGTGGCGATGTTTGATCCTTACCGCAATACTGAATTAGACCAATTTGCTGCGGCTCAGGTGTCTGCATTTGCTTTAGAGCTTTTGCCACGTACCTTGTCGCGTGCGCAAAATATGGACGTGTTGTCATCACAAGCCAACTTGGCAGGTTATAAATCTGTGTTGTTGGCTGCAGCAGAATATCAACGCATGTTCCCAATGTTAATGACGGCAGCGGGTACTGTAAAACCTGCGCGTGTTGTGATCATGGGTGTGGGTGTTGCTGGTTTGCAAGCCATTGCAACAGCGAAGCGTTTAGGTGCTGTAGTCGAAGCAACTGACTTGCGTCCAACGGCAAAAGATCAGGTGGAATCTTTGGGTGGTAAGTGGTTAGACGTACCAATGTCTGAAGAAGAACAACAAAAAGCAGCCGATGCTGCCAAAAATGGTTATGGCTGGATGCCTGGTGAACAATACATTAAAGACCAAGCAGTGATTGTCGATAAAGCCGTTTCTAATGCGGATATCGTGATTACCACTGCGTTATTGCCGGGTCGTGATGCACCGCGTTTAATCAAAGCGGAAACTGTGGCAAAAATGAAGCCGGGTTCTGTGATTTTAGATATGGCAGTCGAAACGGGCGGTAACGTCGAAGGTTCACAATGCGGTGAAACTGTAGTGACTGCCAATGGTGTGAAAATTTTGGGTATTCCAAACATTCCATCGACTGTATCGACAGAAGCATCTGCACTATATGCGCGTAATGTGTTGAATTTTGTTGAAACATTATTTGATAACGACAAGAACTTCGCATTGAATCCTGAAGAAGAAATTCAGAAAGCGTTGCTGGTCACTCATAACGGTCAAGTGCTGTTAAAGCGTGGTTAAGGAGAATTCTCATGGTTGAAACAATTACGATTTTTGTCCTTGCCATCTTCGTAGGTTACTACGTGGTGTGGGGGGTAACACCTGCGTTACATACGCCATTAATGGCAGTAACCAATGCACTTTCTTCAATCATTATTGTCGGTGCGATGATTCAAACTGTTGGTCTACCAATCATGGGTGTAGAAGGCAGTGTCGATTTCCAAACCATTAATGTGGTGAGTGTACTGGGTGCGATTGCTGTGTTCTTGGCAAGCATCAATATTTTCGGTGGTTTTGCAGTGACTGCACGTATGCTGGAAATGTTCAAACCAAAAGCAAAGAAAAAAGAGGGCTAATGCATGGAATTTATTCGTGAATATGCAGACTGGTTCTATTTAATCGGGGCTGTGCTCTTTATCTTAACTTTACGTGGTTTGTCTGGGCCTAAAACTGCGATTGCGGGCAACCGTTACGGCATGATCGCAATGGCGATTGCAGTCTTGACTACATTCTTTGTGGCAGACAATCCAGTTGTGTGGATGATTCTGGCAGCTATGGCAGCAGGTGCGGTGGTGGGTATTGCCCGCGCACGTACGGTGCCAATGACTCAAATGCCTGAAACTGTAGCGTTAATGCACTCTTTAGTCGGTTTGGCTGCAGTTTTAATTGCGATTGCTGCGATTATTCATAACAACAAGTTAATCGAACTTGGTCCAGACTTGTTGGCTGCAAATGGCATTACTTTCCATGAAATGAGCAAAGTTCATTTATTTGAATTGTTTGTGGGCTGTTTCGTGGGGGCGATTACCTTTACTGCATCTGTTTTTGCATACGGTAAATTGGCGGCGAAGAAATGGGCAAAAACTATTTCGGGTGCATGGGTAAAACCTGTTCAGGCGTTAATTTTCCTTGCTATGCTCGGTTTTGGGATTCACTTCTTCCTGAGCGGCAACATGACTTCATTCTGGGCAATGACAGGTTTAGCATTGGCATTCGGTTGGGTATGGATTGCACCAGTGGGTGGTGGTGACATGCCAGTTGTGGTGTCATTGTTGAACTCGTTCTCAGGTTGGGCGGCAGCAGGTATTGGTTTCACACTTGAAAACAACATGCTGATTGTTGCAGGCTCATTGGTCGGTTCTTCAGGTGCGATTCTGTCTTACATCATGTGTAAAGCCATGAACCGTTCAATCATCAACGTATTGTTTGGTGGTGCGATGGGCGGTGCAGCAGCACCAACGGCAGCAGCGGGTGCGCAAGTGCAACGTAACTACCGTTCAGGTTCTGCTGATGATGCTGGCTTCTTGATGTCAAATGCAGACAGCGTAGTAATTGTACCGGGCTATGGTATGGCGCAAGGTCGTGCACAGAATGCGGTCAAAGAATTGGCCAACTTGTTAAAAGAGCAAGGTGTAACTGTTCGTTTTGCGATTCACCCAGTGGCAGGTCGTATGCCGGGTCACATGAACGTATTACTTGCAGAAGCAGACGTACCGTATGAAGACATCTTAGAAATGGACGAAATCAACTCAGATTTCCCTGCAACAGATGTGGTGTTGGTGATTGGTGCAAATGACGTAGTTAACCCTGCGGCAAAAGACGATCCAAACTCGCCAATTTACGGCATGCCAATTCTTGAAGCGCATAAAGCACGTACCATTATGGTCATCAAGCGCTCAATGGCAACAGGTTATGCGGGTCTAGACAACGACTTGTTCTATAACGACAAGACCATGATGATCTTTGGTGATGCCAAGAAAGTTGTGGAAGATATGACTAAATCAATCAACGGTACAGGTCACTAAGACACTGTTTCCAGATATGAAACCGCCTTCGGGCGGTTTTTTTTATGGCTGATGTAAAGTGGTTAATTGAGATCAGGCAGATTGAGTTTGGGCGAGTTTTATAGGATTGGTTTGAAGCAATGTATTGGGTAGGGGATGATATAAACCAATATTTGGTGGGTAGATTAATGCGATATAAAAATGATTAGGGATATGAGCTTCAAAAGATCTGCATTAAAAAAGCGACTTATTTGAAAGTCGCTTATTGTGTATCTTTAAGGCTGCTCAAGTGAGCTGTTGTATTAAGCAACAGACTCAGGCGTAGTGCGCCATAAGCTTTCTAGGTCGTAGAATTTACGTGCTGTTGGTAGCATGATGTGAACCACTACCATACCAAGATCGACCAAGATCCATTCTGCATCACGTTCACCTTCAATACCAATTGGGCGGAAGCCTGCTTTGCGCGCTTCTTCGGCAACATTGTCGGCAAGAGATTTTACGTGGCGAGTTGATGTACCGCTAGCAATCACAATGGCATCTGAAACATTGCTGATGCTGCTGACATCAAGTTCAACAATTTCTTTGGCTTTTACATCAAGGAGAGCTTCATGTACAACTTTAAGACAAGTTTGTACGTCATGCTTTTGGGTATTCATTGCAAGATCGTGAGAATTAGAAGCGCCGGGCGATGGTTCTAAATTCATGGGGTGTATAATTTCCTAAAATTATTCATCGTCTAATATAGCTGTTTTAGCCTGAAATTTCAAATCGGTTTAATTTTAACCACTTTGATTTGAGGGAAAGTATTTGTCTTTCCATGCAAATGATTGATTTGACGCCAGACTTGGGCGGTATTCTGCAGCGATATAGCCTGAATAAGCACTGTGCTGTAACCATTTGAAAATAGTAGTATAGTCTAGCTCGCCTGAATCGGGTTCATGGCGTCCTGGATTGTCGGCAAACTGGATATGACCAATATCCTGAATGTTTTCTTGCAATGCGCTCAGCACATCTTCACCCATCATCGCCATGTGATAACAGTCGTATTGCATTTTAAGAGCAGGATGTTTGACTGCTTCTAGCATCTCTTGAGCTTGCGCAATATTTTGTACTAAAAAGCGTGGCATGTCGGTGCCATTAATCATTTCAAAGACAGGCTGAATATGATGTTGAGTGAGCATCGAGCAGGCCAGTTTTAGGTTTTCTGCCAGTGTGTTTAAGCAAGGCAGTAAATCGGCATCGACAGGTTGTTTGCCTGCCAAAATATTGACGCTAGGGACATTTAATGCCGTGGCATAGCGGATGGCTAACTCTAAGGCATGATGAAATTCAATCTCTTTTCCGGGTACGCCCGCCAAACCATTGCCGCCTTGCATGAGGTCACCCGCAGGGACATTGATTAAACACAGGCTGAGTTGGTGGAGTGTGAGTTGGGTTTGAATCTGCTCAATACTCAGCTCATAGGGAAATTGAATTTCAACATGCTGAAAACCATGTTCGCGTGCAAGGGCAAAGCGTTCAATTAAAGGCACTTCGGTAAAAATCATCGACAGATTAACCGCCAGTTTAGACATGCAGGTGCTCCTTGCAGGCAAAGGTTGGATCAGGAATCAAGCCGATTAAGCTTCGACCTGATGAATAATGGTGGCTAAATCTGCTTCTGCAAAACCCTTGGCTTGATGGGCTTGCAGTTGTGAAAGGGCTTTTTCTGCCACAGGAATCTGTAACTGAAATTGCGCTGCCAGTTGTAAGGCATTGTTTAAATCTTTAGACAGGGTTTGGACTTTCCATTGCACAGGCTCAAAACTGTGAGTTGCCATACGTGGAGTTAAAATCTGAAACGGTTTCGAGTCGGCAAAACCACCCGCCAAAGCAGGTGCAAGTAAACGGGTGTCTACGCCTGCCTGTCCTGCTAAGGCAACAGCTTCGGCAATTAGGGTGCTGTTGGCAGCAACAATCAGTTGGTTGCAGATTTTAGTGGCTTGTCCTGTGCCTGTTTCACCCATACGGGTTACACGTTGTGACAGCACATCATAAATCGGGCTTAATTTTTCGATGGTGTTTGCATCACCCCCTGCAAAAATCACCAAACTACCTTGTTCGGCTCCCGCAGTGCCTCCCGATACAGGTGAGTCAATCCATGTGACCTGTTTGAGGCTGGCTTGCTGCGCTAGCTTTTGGGTTTGATCCACAGACAAACTGGAAAAATCGACAATGACTTGTTGAGCAGTCAAAAATGGCTCAATTTGATCTAATACAGCTTGGACAGCATGATCATCGGCAAGGCAACTCAAAATTACTGGATATTGCCCGATCTCGCTCAATTGCATCGACTTTGCCCCCAAGCTGAGCACGGGTTCGCAAGCAGCAGGGCTACGATTCCAAACCGCGACCTCAAAACCTGCCTGAACTAAGCGGGTTGCCATGCGCGTACCCATGAGTCCCATACCTAAAAAAGCGATTTTTGTGTCACGATCAAAATGCATAGCGCTGATTCTCCATTTTTGCCTACAGTACAAGTCTGGCTTGAAATGTCAATTTAGCCTTTGGTCAAAGTCTGTTGTGTTTGAACTGAATCAAAACTGACGCGGTGCAAAGGTCACTTCAGGGTTCTTGTCCTTTTTACGTGCCAGTTGGCTATTTTTACCCAGCAATAATTTTAATTGCCAAATTTTTTCTAAACGTAAAGATTTATTTGGCGCATGTTCCATAGCATCCAGCACTTGTTTGGCTGCAGCCAATGCATCAGGAGAGCGTTGTGCAATTTCTTCAGCAAGGTCTTGTGCTTTTTGTAAAGGTGTTGCATCTAAATGCGTGACCAAGCCAATTTCTTTGGCATAGTTGGCATCAAAAATACGTGCAGTTAAGGTCAGTTCTTTGGCAAGGTCTAAACCAATTAAACCTTTTAATGAACGGCTTAGCCCCATATCAGGCACTAAGCCCCAACGGCTTTCCATAATCGACATTTGCGTGTCAGGATGCGCGATACGAATATCTGCAGCCAAAGCCAATTGCATCCCTGCGCCAAAACAATACCCTTCAATTGCAGCAATTACAGGTACAGGCAATTGTTGCCAAACGAGAAATGCTTTTTGAAACAGGCTTTGCCCTGGCTTAATTAATTCCCAAGCCGCAAATGCACGGTTTTGTGGATTGTTGAGGTCGGCCAAGTCAATGCCTGCACTAAATACCTTTGCTTCGCCTGTTAAAATTACACAACGTAAGCTGCGGTCTTTTTTAAGTTTTTCGGCAGTCCGCACCAATTCTTTAAGTAGGGCAAAACTCATGGCATTGCGTTTGTCTGGGCGGTTCAGGGAAACTGTGGCGATGCCGTTATTTTTTTCGATACGAAGTAAGGTCATGATGTGAGCTCTTGTTTTTACTGGGCAAAGCATAACATGGGCAGCAGTGCGATAAATGACAGCAGAGTCACGGCAAAGCCTTGCGACCTTGCCTTTGATTACGTGACTTTTTTTTGTGAATAGTGCTGGGTGAGTCGTGCTTACAAACTGTATCTTCTCGTTGAGGCGTTCGCGGTGAATGTCACTTTGATGTTGGCTAACTCACCGCATTATGTTTGGTAAAAATGTGTTCTGCCGCATGTTCAACTTGCTGTATACAGGTTTGTAATTCCTGATAACGGTTTAAGACCTCTTGCACAAACAGATCATCGGCTTTACGACGTTCTTTACGTAAGGTCGAAACAAACTGTTCAAATGAGCCTGTTACTTCTTGCAGGTTCGGTGTGCCAACATAGCGGGTCGCACCATACAGACGATGCAACACATGCTCGAGTTGTGGGAAATCTTCCAGTTCAATCAGCTGTTCAATTTCATGTAATTCTGTGGCAAAGCTATCCACTAGCATTTTCAGTAAATCCACTGCAAGGTCTTCTTTGTTGGCTGCCAGCATTAGGCTTTGTTGCCAATCCAACACCTGTGGATCTAGCGCTTCAATCACAATGGCTTTATCGACTGCAGGTGGCTTATTAAAACTTTGCGTGGTCCAATGGGTTAAAATTTGGATGATTTGTTCAATCTGAATCGGTTTGGTGACATAGTCATCCATACCGACTTTGAGTAATTTTTGCTTTTCATCGGCAAGAGCATGCGCGGTGAGGGCAATAATAGGTAAGCGTTTGTGATTTTCCAAAGTCGATTCTAAAGAACGAATCGCACGGGTGGTATCTACCCCCGACATCACAGGCATTTGAATATCCATAAAGATCAGGTCAAATGGTTGCTGTCCCTGCTCAATGCGTTGCTGCAAAAACCCCAAAGCTTCCTGACCACTTTGCGCTTTGGTGGTGGTCACATTCAGTTCGCCCAACAAGGCTTCGAGTACAATCAGGTTTGGTAGATGGTCATCCACCGCTAAAACGTGCAGGCCTTTACCATCAAATGATGCAGACTCCTGTTCATCAAAACTGTTTTCATTGTTGAGTAAGTCAATTAAGGCTGAACGACTGAGCGGTTGATACAAAGCGCGCGCACGATATTCATTTAACAGACTTGGGTCTAGCGCCATTTGATAGCCATACACTGCCAAGTTACCTTGATAACGGGTACGAATTTCTTTTAATAAAGCTTCGGTGTCGCCACTATGATCAACAATCAACCAAGTATTGTCTTGCAGGTCGGATACATCTTTTAAGCGGCTAAATAAATCTAAAATTGAAGCGGCTTCAATATGTCGCACCGCATAATTTTCAAGATAATGACGCAAGACATTCGCTGTGGCAGGGTGCGCCAAATACGACACCACCTGAATCTCTTTAAAGTTTGGATGCTGCTGTGCATGCGCTTCATCTACCGCAAACATGGCAGTAAACCAGAAGGTCGAGCCTTTTTCGGTTGGGGCGCGTTCCTGATTGTCTTCAAAGCCAATTTGACCTTGCATCAAATGCACCAACTGTTTGGAAATGGCCAAACCTAAACCTGTACCACCAAATTGACGCGTGACCGAAGTATCACCTTGAGAGAAAGACTCAAACAATTTTTTACGGTCTGTACCGCTTAAGCCAATGCCACTGTCTTGGACGCTAAAGTGAATTAAGCATTGTCCAATATCGTCATGTTCTACCCGCGCCCGTACAATAATTTCACCATCGGGGGTGAATTTAATCGCATTGGAAATTAAATTGGTTAAAATTTGCTTGAAACGTAAAGCATCGCCCAGCACATATTGCGGCACGTTATCGGCAAAATAAAAGGCCATGTTGATGTGTTTTTGCGCAGCCAAAGGCGAGAGCATATCCATCACATCAAAAATGGCTTCTTCTAAATCAAAGGGTGCGGTATCCAGTTCCAGTTTGCCTGCATCAATTTTAGAAAAATCCAATACGTCATTAATGAGTGCTAAAAGATGCGCCGATGATTTACGAATGGTCTGTAAATATAAATTCTGTTCATTGCTAAGATTTTCCTGACGCAATAACAGGTGAATAAAGCCATCAATACTGTTCAGTGGTGTTCTGAGTTCGTGACTGATGTTGGCTAAAAATACCGATTTAGACTGGTTGGCAGAAATCGCTTGGTCACGTGCCTGACGATAAGTGATGTTTTGCACTTCCAAAGTATCGAGGGTGCGGCGCAAGTCATCTTCGGTTTGTTCGGTATGTTCTTTGAGTTCTAAAAAGCTGAAATGCAGGCGTTTTACCACATTGGCAATATCCCGCTGCAGTAAGCGTAATTCGCCAGTACTGTTAATGACCATGTGTTGATCGAGCGTATCGGCATTCAGGCGTTGTAGCTGCATGCGAATTTCATACATGGGTGCAATCCAGCGTCGTGAATAGAAATTCAGACACAGCAATAACAACAACAGGGTCAGCAAGCCTGTGGCAATTAATACAATCATGACCCGATAACGGGCAATTTGTAATGGCTGATTGTCCAGTTCAATCAGCAACCATGCAGGACGGTTGATGTCTTGCTGAATTTGCATGCCATACACATGATTATTTTTATACAGAATTGGGCCAAAAAAATCGGCATTTTTAGGGAATTTGGGCCATTCGGCTTGGTCTTGAAAGCCCATGCTTAAACGGCGTGTACCAGAAGCATCAATCAGTGCAGTACGAATCAAGTGCTTTTCGTTCATCATGTTTTGCATAAAAGTACGTGCTTCTTCGTACTTCCACGGAAAGCTAGCCAGTTGATGCAAAGCTGCTTCAGATGGCAACTCAAAACGGGTCAAAATCGCAATTGCCATTTGTCGCTGCTGTGCTTTTGCGGCATTCGAGGTTTCAGATAAAACTAGCATCGTGCCGACGCATGCCAAAACCATAATTGGCACAAAAATAAGTGCAATCAGCTGTCCATAAGCATGATTTAAATGTAAGCGCTTAAATAACTTTTTATTGATATTTGACATGGTTAACGCAGTTTAATCCCTATGTTTGGCAGTTTAGCATGCTTTATCAAATGGAGCGTAAAACTCAGTCCTTCAGGTCAGAGATATAAGCGACACGACATGAAGTGTCGTTTGATTTAACTAAGGACTATTTTCCTTGAGTTTTGATTGTTAATATAAGTACATGAAA
>NZ_VOXZ01000025.1:0-21296 GCF_013420455.1 Acinetobacter sp. YH01004 | reverse complement strand
TCAACAATACAAAAAATTTCTGTAAAATCGTACATGGTAGTTAGAGCCTTTGGGTTGTGTCGTAACTTTCTAAATGGCTCTAACTACCTTTTTTTCAAGGGCTTTTCTTATCCGTAATTCGGGTTAAATATAATAACTGGTCTTGGTCATGAGCTTGGAAATCGCAGTCATGGTCAAACGTACAGGTACAGGCAAATCTACACCACCTGCTTTGAGCGCCGTATCGCGATGATGCAATTCATCTTCATTCATTTGGACTAGAATTTTACGTGAACGATCATCTTGTTCAGGCAATTGGCTAATATGATGTTCTAAATGCAAGCTGACTTGACGTTCAGTTTCTGCCACAAAACCCAAACTGTATTTATCGCCCGCAATACCTGCAATTGCACCCATCCCAAAAGACAAGCCATACCATACAGGATTAAGCAAACTGGTGTGACTGTCTAACTCTTTTAAGCGGTCTTCGCACCACGCCAAATGGTCTTGTTCTTCAATTGCAGCCTGTTCCATTTCACGACGTACATTGGGCAATTTCGCAGTTAAAGCCTGACCGTGATATAAGGCTTGTGCACAGACTTCACCACTATGGTTTACTCGCATTAAGCCTGCAACATGACGTGCTTCACTCACAGCCAATTTGGTTTCAACCGTATTGCCCGGGTTTTCACGTTGAGCCGAAGTTGTGCCAGGTACTAAACTACGTAAGGCTTGGTCAAATGAATGAATAAACTTGTCGATGCCTGTGTAATGACGCATGAAATTAATCCTCCAAAGAGTCCTGTGCAGTATCTAACATTGGCTTGAGCTTTAACAAGAGCCAAAAGGTGAAAACAGCACTTAAAACAGCCGTAATACTAAATAAAATTTTTAAATCAATTTTTAAAATGCTTAAAATTAAAATCGAAAAAATGGCAGATGACACCATAAATACCGCATTTAAAATATTGTTGGCTGCGACCACACGTGCGCGGTGCGAGCGAGGGGAATAGGCTTGCATCATGGCATACAAGGGCACAATGTAAAAACCGCCACTAATGCCCAGTAAAGTGACTGCACACATGACATGATAATAACTCCAGCCTTGCTGAAAGACTTCGGCTAAGCCCAGTAGTGCGCCTGTTTTTTCTGGTACAAAAGCCAATGTGCCTGCCAAATAAAAAGCAAAGACGGTTAAACCGACTGCGCCAATAGGCACCATTTTAATATTGACCTCGGTACCGCCTATTTTACGGCAGAGCAAAGAACCTACGCCAATACCGACAGAAAAGAGTGTCAGTAATAAACTCACCACATTTTCAGAAGCATGCAAGTTTTGTTGAGTGAGCTGTGGAATTTGGGTTAAATACGTTGCCCCATAAAACCAATACCAAGAGTTTCCAAGTAAGATCAAAAAAATCATCGGCAGGCTTTTGGCATATTTTAAAGTCTGGAAACTGGTGCGGAAAAAATTCCAGTCAATTTGAATGTCGGGTGCCGTGACGCGCTGCGTCAGCACAAAACGACTTGAGGCATAACCAATTAGTGCAATAATCACCACAGTTAAGCTAATCCAGACTAAATTGCCTGCAGATACTGAAATCACTGCACCGCCTAAAATCATCCCCAATAAAATTGAAATGGATGTACCTGACTGGAAAATTGCATTGCCTGACATCAGTTCATGCGGTTTGAGTACTTCAGGCAAAATGGCATATTTGATTGGGCCAAAAAAGGTCGATTGTGCACCCATTAAAAACAAGGCCATCAGCAACAGCCACAAATTTCCTAAAATAAAACCAACGGTACCAATCAGCATGATGATAATTTCAAGCAGTTTGATGGCACGTACCAATTGAGCGCGTTCATACTTGTCTGCCAATTGTCCTGCGGTGGCAGAAAAAATGAAATAGGGCAAAATAAACAGCAGGGCTGCCAAATTGTTCAGGGTGCTGACATTTGCAGATTGTTGGCTAATCCAGCCATAGGTAAAGACCAAAAGCAGCGCTTGTTTATACACATTATCATTGAGTGCGCCAAAAAATTGAGTGAGAAACATCGGCAAAAAGCGACGACTCTTTAACAAATGTTCATTTTTTTTCATGCGTGATTAACTTCGTTTAGTTTTATTAAGAAATGTGACCACTTGATATAATTGTACAGAAAATCATGTATGATGTTTCAAGTATTTCACTAATGAAAAAATCGAACAAATAGTGTTTATACGTGGGTTGATTGGGGTTTATCCAAAAAATTAAATCAGTTTAGAGTTTTTTATGCTTGTAAATACAAACTTTAAAAAATCAGTACTGTGTTCCAGTATGCATGCAATTTTATGCTGGAATATGCCGAAAAAGCTCGGACTAAGTCTGTTTTTAGGTTTAGTTGCATCCTCAAGTTTTGCAGAAAGTCTTAAGGTATCTAACTCCAACACCCAACTCGCTGAAAATCCTACATCACTGCAGACTCCAACTACAGAAGAAGCACAAAATTTAGCTGAAGAAATTAAACAACTGGCAGCAGCACAAGGTAAAGACAGTGCCCAAGATCTACAAAAAATAGAAGAAGCTTTAGAGCAAGCGCAAACACCTGAATTTAATAGTCTAGAAATGCTGCAACAGCAACAACAGGCAGGGGCATCTTTTGCTGAATTTCAGCCTATCGAATTTGAAGACTTAGAAGATTTACCCATTGCACCTGTAGATCAGGGGCTTGCCAATGAAATTTTTCAGGTGGCAGAACAAGCCAAACAAGAAGCGATGCTAGACCGCAATGGTCAAGTGCCAGAAACGTTGGTTCAAGACGCAACACAGCAGGAGCTACTGCAAATTGATCAAGCGCCTGTAAATGTCGATCAGCTCATAACCAATATTCAGGCAGACAGTAATTTTGTAGTGGAAGCCAATCCTAACGATACCTTAATGACTGAATTGGGCTGGATGACGCAGGTCGAAAATGCCGATAAACCCGGTTTTTTCAGACGTTTACTGTATAAAGTCCGTCCACCGCGTGAGCTAAACACAGCCAAAGTGCCGCGTATTAGTGCAGATGTAGTCATTACCGCAAATGGCGCCAATGGTACACAAAACTCAATTGGAGAAGTGTCGCCCGATGCTTATCGTACAGCGGTGGATCATTTAAGTGCCAATATTAAGGCCAAACTTTCCAGTTTTACCCAGGAATCTTTTGCAGATTTTCCATCGGCATTGCCGCAACTGCGTACGTTGTCAAATCAGGCTGCGCAGGCGGTGGGTTTTTATAATGCCGAGTTTAAGTTTGAAAAACTCAGTGATAGCCGCGTGCGTGTGCAGGTTGTGCCAAATCCACCTGTGGCGATTAAACAGCAAAATATTGAATTTACAGGTGAAGGACAATACGAGGCACAATTTCAGGTTATTGGTGTCTTGCCTGATCAAGAAGTAGATGATGTGTTTAATCATGGTTTGTATGAGCAAACCAAAAAACGAATTACCGATGCCGCTTCAGATAACGGTTATTTTGACAGTTACTGGCGTTTGCATGACGTTAAAGTCGCTCAACCTCAAAATACAGCCGATATCAATTTACGTTATGAAACAGGCGAGCGTTATAAACTCGGAAATGTTGAATTTCGTATGAGCGATCCAAATCAAGAATTCCCTTTGGATATGGATATTCTGCAAAGTATGGTCACTTGGCAGGACAATGCTGACTATACTTTTTGGCGTGTAAATGGTTTGGCCAATAACCTCACCAACTCGCGTTATTTCAACTACACCTTGGTTGATACAATTCGCCCTGATCCTGTCGAGTATCCTTTGGAATTACCGCCTGATATTCAGGCTTTGGTCGATCAACAAAAACTCTCTGTTTACGATGCCACAGTCGTCGATCAAAAACGGGTGGTGTCATCTCAGGAAGTGACGCAATCTGTGGTGAATGAAGCTGAGTTTGCAGGCACAGAAGAAGGTGCGAGCAACGATAAGCTGCGCATGCTACAAGCACAGCAAGAAGACAAACAATCAGAAGAAGAACGCTTAAAACAACAGGCACGTATCGACAAAAAAATTCCTGTGATTGTGACTTTAAATGCAGACCGCTTAAATAGTGCCGAAGTCGGTGCGGGTTACGGAACTGACACAGGCGTACGTTTGCGTGGGCAATATCGCCGTGCCATTGTCAATAAACGTGGTCACTCTTTCGATGCCAACTTGGAGCTTTCACAAATTCGTCAAGCCATTGATGGACGCTATAACATTCCTTATAACCATCCACTGAATGATTATGTCGCGTTGGTTGGCGGTTATGAGCGTGAAGAACGTGACGATGTTGCACAAGGTGGCGGCTTGATGATTGAATCTGCGGTTGCAGGTGTAGACCGTGTGATTAAAAAACCAATGGGCAGTTGGCAACATACTTTTGGCTTGCGTTATCGACTGGATCGCTTAACTGAAGATGGCACTGTATTTTTGGAAAAAGTGCCTGATGCGTTTATTGCCAATGGTGATGTCGAGCAACAATCGTTATTGCTTGGCTATGAAGTTTCACGTACCGACAGTAACCGTCGTGTTAACCCAAGCAAAGGTTTCCGCCAAATTTATAAAATAGAACTGGGGAGTGAATCACTGCTCAGCGATGCAGATTTAGCCATTCTAAATGCAGGTTGGCGTTTTATTTATTCATTGGGTGAAAATGACGATCATCAGTTTGTCGGACGCAGTGACTTAGGTTATATCTACACCGAAGATTTTAATAAAGTGCCTTATAATTTGCGTTATTTTACTGGTGGTGACCAGTCTTTACGTGGCTTTGACTACAAGTCTTTAACACCACAAATTGAAGGCTTTAAAATTGGAGGTCAGGCTTTGGCGGTTGGTTCATTAGAATATAACTATCAATTTAAAGAGGGGTGGCGCGCAGCAGTATTTAGTGATTTTGGTAATGCTTACGATAAAGACTTTAGCAACGACACCGAATATAGCGTAGGTTTGGGGGTACGTTGGGCATCACCAATTGGCCCAATTCGGATTGATGTGGCTTCTGGTATTTCAGATGATAACCATCCAATCCGTTTACATTTCTTTATTGGCTCTCAACTATAAATTTAAGACTTAGAGAACATTATGGCTGAAGTTGAACAGCAACCAGAAACTCCAGTAACGCCACCTAAAAAGCGTCGAATACTCAGGAGTGTTTTACTGTCACTGCTGTTGATGCTGGTTTTATTGGTGTCCGCTTTGGTGGTGATGTTCTCAACAGACCGTGGCTCAAAGTTCTTATTAGACAGCGTATTGCAGCGCCAAGAAATTATTCATTATGAATATGAAGGCGGTAATTTATGGCGCGGGATTATTCTGCGCAATATCATCGTCAGTTTAAAACCTGTTGATGTCAAAATTGACCGTGCCGATGTCATTCTTGGTTGGCGTGCCATTTTAGATAAAGAAATCCATCTCAATCGTGCCGATGTGCGTAATCTGCGGATTTATCCGAAAGGCCCACCAAGTGATGATCCATTCAAATTCAATGAAATTCGCTTACCTTTTGTTTTGCGTTTAGATACTGCCGATGTCGATCATTTATTGATTCAAACCGCCTCTGGTACGCAGGTCGATTTTTACGATATTGATTTAAATAATGCCTTGTGGTCGGGTACAGAACTGAAATTTGAAGATTCCAATATGGATATGGGATATTTGAATGTACGCAATGCCACAGGCGATATGAAATTTGAAGGTAAATATCCGCTTAATGTGGTGGGTGATTTAAATATTCCCTCTTTACATGACAGCTTAAATATTCACGATATTAAAGTGGTGGGTAAAGGCACACTCGACACGATTCAGGCGGGTGTTGCAACAAATACGCCTGACTTGCTCACGGGATGGGTGGTGCTGCATCCAATGCGTAAGCAAGTGCCAATGTTTGGTGAGTTACAATTTAAAGACTACCGTTGGCCTATTTTGACCGAGCAGGAGCTTTTTACCCAAGCAGGTGCAGCCAAATTTAAAGGTGATATCAAGCGTTTAGATATTGATGTCAATACAGATTTGAGCGGTAAACACATTCCTAAAGGTCAATATACAGGTTTGATGTATACCGACTTAGTTCATCAACTGAATATCAGCAATTTAAATGCACAACTTATGCAAGGTGCTGCCAATGTAGCGGGCATTGTCAGTTGGGATAAAAAAGTCAATTGGGATTTAACAGGACGTCTGGATAAAATTAATCCTAAAGATCCACTAATTCCTCAAGTGGTCAAAGACTTTTTACCGCCAAGTTTAGATGCCAATTTAGCATCTAAAGGTCATTTGGAAAAAGGCACACACTTAACTGCACAAGTCGATTTTGACCAATATGAAACTTGGAATTTAAAACTCGATCAAAAACCTGCGCAGGGCAAAGCGGCAAATCCGATGTTGCTTGATGTGCGCTGGAACAACATAGACCGTGCTGTGCCGTATGTGGGTTGGTTAAAAAGTGAATTGGGTGATGTGCAAATGGCCTTGGTAGAAGGTCAGCAAGATATTTTTGTGGCGACCAAAGTCAGCACACATGAAAAAACCATGTTACCTGCAGGTATGTACCAAGCTAAACTGAATTTAAAGAATAATCGCTTAAATATTCCTAATTTTAAATTTGATACCGCAGATAGTCATTTGGCAGGCAGCGCCGTCATTGATTTACCAACCGACAAACGTCAGTTGAAATGGAATGCAGTATTGGCTGCGAAAAACTTTAATCCGCAAAGTATCAGCACCGCAGCACCTGTTAATGTGTTAAATGGGCAGTTTAAAGCCAATGGTTTTGCATTGCCGAATCAGCAAATTATTCATTTGAAAGATATTAATTTGACAGGGCGTTTGGTCAATCAAAATGAAAACGTACATTTAACTGGGCAAAGCACCATCGCTTTATTGTTCCATGATGTGAAAGCTGGTGGTGGCTTTAAAAGTTTTGCCGTGAATTATGATGGTGGGTTAAATGCCAGTGCCATTCAAGGCAGTGAAGGACATTTAAAACTAAAATTATCGGGTACGCCGGAACTAATTAAAATTAGCGACTTACGCCATAATGGTGTTGCAGGGCAAATTGTGGCGGATGGTTTGCTGCATTTGAATCAGGGGGTGAGCTGGAATTTAAACGCTTCTTTAATTCGCTTTAAGCCGCACTATTTTGTGTCCAGTGTACGTGGTGAATTATCGGGCAATATTCGCACTCAAGGTATTTGGTCAGACACTCAAAAACGGATCAACATTGAACGTCTGAATTTGGCAGGCATGCTCAATAATAAACCTGTACGTGGTACGGGGAATTTAGCCATGTTGATTGATGCTAATCAAAAAGGCTTTTTACCACAACAGTTTGAAGCCAATAATCTATTTTTGTCTTATGCCAAAAATCAGTTACAAGCAACGGGGAATGCACAAAATCTGCGTATTAAAGTCAATGCGCCTGCTTTATACGAAATCTATTCAGGTTTACGTGGACGTGCGTATGGCTATATCAATGTGCAGTCGCAGCCACGCTTACAAGCCACTGCCAATTTTGCAGTTGATCAGTTCAGCCTCAATAATATTTTCAGCGTGCGTAAGTTGCGCTTACAAGGTGAATTGCCAACTTCTGAAAATACGCCAACGTTGATGACGGCATCCATGGAAAATTTACGCAGTGGTAACCGTGGCATTGAGCAAGGGCAGATTTCTTTAGCAGGCACACGTCAGGCGCATATTTTAAAACTGGAAGCTGAAAATAAGTTGAGTAAGTTTTATGTGCAATTGGCGGGTGGTTTAAATGCACAAAATGATTGGATGGGACAAATTCAGAAAGGGGATTTTGACTCCTTAAGAACCCATTTGGCACAGCGCCAAAACGCGGCCGTGATATATCAACATAGAACCAGTGAGTTGTATGTTGGTGCGCATTGTTGGATGAGTCAGCAAAGCCAATTGTGTTTTGATCAACCTATTCGTGTGAGTAAAACCAAAGCCAATGCATCATTTGTGACTCAAAACTTAGACTTAAATGACTTTTCTGCATTTATGCCTGAAGGTTTGGCGATTACAGGCAAGGTTAATGGGTATGCCAAAGCGGCGTGGGCAAAAGGACAGAAGCCAAAAATTGATGCACATTTGGTCACGCGTGATGGCGTCATTGGACTTGCTGCGGACGATCCACAAGATATAGGCTCAACCTTGCGCTATGAACAAGTGGCTGTGGTCGCAAAAAGCATTGCCGAAGGCTTGAAATTACGCATAGATGTGAAAACACCTGAAATTGGTACAGGTTATGCCAATGTGCTGATTGATCCTTACACTAAAAACATGCCAATGCGCGGTGAAATTGCCTTTGATCAGGTACAACTTAAAGTTTTTAAACCGTTTATTGCCGATGTGCGCTCAATGGCAGGCACTTTGTCCTTTGCTGGCAAGGTCAATGGGACTTTAACTTCACCATTGCTCACAGGTGAAATGCGCCTGAAAGATGGTGCGATCAGCATGATTTCGTTACCTGTAAATCTGACCAATGTGCAGGTCTATTCCTCTATCCGCCAAGATCAAGCCAGCATTAATGGCGCATTTAACAGCGGTGGTGGTGTAGGGCGTTTAACGGGCAGTGTGGATTGGAAAAATGATCCGCGTATTCAGTTAAATTTAAACGGTAAAGACTTATTAATTCGTCAAGCACCGCTAATTACTGCAATGATTACGCCAGATGTATCCTTAGATGTTTTACCTTTCCAGAAAAAACTGAGTTTAAAAGGACGTGTAGATGTACCTCGGGCTTTAATTTCTATGCCTGAAGTGTCTGCACCTGTGGTTAACGTGTCTTCGGATGTGCGTGTGGTACATGAAGGACAAGATCAACTGGCATTATTACGTTCAGCTCGTCCATGGGATATTCGTGCCGATCTTGAATTGAATTTGGGTGATCTGGTCATTTTCCAAGGTTTTAATAGCCGTATTCCACTGATTGGACGTTTGTATTTATCTCAACGTGGTTTAGAAACTGAGATGCGTGCCAATGGTGCGATTGGGGTCAGCCAGCGTGTGAAAATTGAAGCCTATGGACAAAGTCTGGATTTGAACCGTGCCATTGCGCGTTTTAATGGCCCAATTTCTAACCCAACTTTAGATATGGATGCCAATAAAAATGTACAGGGCAGCATGGTCGGCTTTAGAGTTACAGGCACAGCCAGCAGTCCGAACATTCAGGTCTATAACGATGCAGGCTTATCTGAACAAGAAGCATTAAATGCTTTGATCACAGGTCGTATCAATGAAGGTACCAGTGGTTTAAGTCAGACCGAAAGCTTTAAGTCAGACGTCAACAATACTATTGCAGCGGCAGGTATTAGTATGGGATTGGGTGGTACACGTGCCTTGACCAATCAAATTGGACGTACCTTCGGTTTAAGTGGTTTGGCACTTGATGCCCAAGGTACAGGCGATGATACCCAAGTCAGTTTGACGGGTTATATCACCCCAGACTTGTTTATTCGTTATGGTGTGGGGGTTTTCACACCTGTCAATAAATTGACTTTGCGTTATCAAATGAATAAGCGACTGTACTTAGAAGCCAGCCAAGCTTTAGAACGCGCAGTGGATATTTTCTATAACTGGCGCTTCTAACGGCAACCTCACTTAAAAATGCGTTCTATCAGAGCGCATTTTTTAAGCTTGTGCATGGATAGTTTCGTATTTATGTCAACTTTTGATTATCATAAGCACAACAGGAGAGCTTCAATGAAAAAGATTTTGGTGGTGACTGCAGTGCTTGCATTAATGGGTTGTGCAGAAAAGAAACCCTTAACCCCTGAAGAACAATGGCAAGGCTATTGCCGAAGTGTTGGCAATGCTGCGCGTACCATCATGCTAGATCGTCAAAATGCGATTGAAAAAGAACGTGCCATTGAGCATGCCAATAAAATTGAAGATGACATTACCCGTAATTTTATCTCAGAGATTATTGAGCAAGTATATGCATTGCCACTTGAAGAAATTAATGGTGATGTTGATGCGGCACGTGAAAAAGTCCGTACGCAATTTACTGAAAAATGTATCGCGACCCCGCATGATAAAATGCCTGATTACAAACCGTTCTAAAAGAACGGTTTTTTTATGAATTAAAATTGAAATATGTTTTGTACCTCTATATCTTTTATCAAAAATAGCCTAAGTGAATCAAACGTCTAAAACTAAAATAAATAACAAATAAATTGTGACAAGTTCTAAATCTTAAAACTGGCAAAGCTTATCTTTTTCATGAATAATTAAAAACATAACAAAAACAGTAGGAGCGCATAATGGAAGTGGTTGCTTACCTGCATAATGCAGATTTGCTCTTAGAAGATGAACAAGGTGTCGCGGTAATTGGCGGCAGTCATTATGTTTTAAGTTTAGGTGATCGGGTGTATTTACGTCAGCAAATTGATGCACCTGCAAAGATATATCAAGTTCAAATTTCATTTACCAGTGCAGAACACTGTATGCTGCATGAAGATGAAATTCAACTCAAGTTTGAAGGTAGTCGCGAACAATTACAGCACTATCTTCAAGCCACAACAGTACACTAAGGTGGAATATCATTCATTCATTAGAACAGGCAACATGAGTGTTGCCTTTTTTACGAGTTAAACTTTAGGCGAAAAGTTAGTGTACATACAGACAAAGTTAAAATTAAGTCGTGTTTTGTCTGTAAATTGAACAATATGCGCATCATTTAGTTATAAAATAATGGGCATCACAAAGAAACACTCTAGTTGCATTAACTTTTAACCGGAAGTTTAGTAAAATTTTGCAGTCCATATTGTTTGTGATGCTTTAAAAGCAGGAATTCACAAATAATTTTTTAAAAAAGAGGAATAACACCGTGCTAGAAGCTTACCGCCAACACGTTGAAGAACGTGCCGCACTCGGAGTCCCACCGAAGCCACTTGATGATGTGCAAACAGCTGCATTAGTTGAATTATTAAAAAATCCACCAGCAGGCGAAGAAGCTTATTTGGTTGATTTGATTGAAAACCGTGTACCTGCAGGTGTTGACCAAGCGGCATACGTTAAAGCTGCTTTCTTAGCTGCTGTAGCAAAAGGTGAAGCAACCTCTCCACTCGTTTCTAAAGAGCGCGCAGTTTACTTACTAGGTACAATGCTTGGTGGTTATAACGTAGCACCTTTAGTAGAGCTTTTAGACAATGCTGAATTGGCTGGCTTAGCAGCTGAAGCATTGAAAAACACTTTGCTTGTATTTGATGCGTTCCATGACGTAGCAGACAAAGCAAAAGCAGGTAACGAAAACGCGAAAGCAGTTTTACAATCTTGGGCTGATGCTGAATGGTTCACTAGCCGTAAAGATGTACCTGAAGAAATCAAACTTACAGTGTTTAAAGTTACTGGCGAAACCAACACTGACGACTTGTCACCTGCACAAGACGCATGGAGTCGTCCAGACATTCCATTGCACGCAAATGCAATGTTGAAAAACGTACGTGATGGCATCAACCCAGAAGTTCCTGGTGAAGTTGGTCCATTAAACCAAATCAAAGACCTTATCGCGAAAGGCAACCAAGTTGCTTACGTGGGTGACGTTGTTGGTACAGGTTCTTCTCGTAAGTCTGCAACTAACTCTGTACTTTGGTTCTTCGGTGATGAAATCGCGCACATTCCAAACAAAAAAGATGGCGGCTACTGCTTAGGCGGTAAAATTGCGCCAATCTTCTTTAACACAATGGAAGATGCGGGTGCTTTACCAGTAGAAATCGACGTTTCTAACATGAACATGGGTGATGAAATCACTCTTAAAATCGACCATGCTGCTGCTAAAGTAACAGCGTTCAAAGACGGCGCACAAATCGCTGAATCTGAACTTAAAACTCCAGTGCTTCTAGACGAAGTACGTGCAGGCGGTCGTATTAACTTGATCGTTGGTCGTGGTTTGACAGCTAAAGCGCGTGAAGCTTTAGGTCTTGCACCATCTACTTTGTTCCGTACTCCAGTACAACCTGAAAACACAGGCAAAGGCTTCACTCAAGCTCAAAAAATGGTAGGTCGCGCTTGTGGTCTTCCAGAAGGTCAAGGTGTTCGTCCAGGTACTTACTGCGAACCTAAGATGACTACTGTTGGTTCTCAAGATACAACAGGTCCAATGACACGTGACGAATTAAAAGATTTAGCTTGTTTAGGTTTCTCTGCAGACTTAGTAATGCAATCTTTCTGTCACACAGCTGCGTATCCAAAACCAGTTGACGTTCAAATGCAACACACGCTTCCTGACTTCATCATGAACCGTGGTGGTGTTTCTTTACGTCCAGGTGATGGTATTATCCACTCTTGGTTAAACCGTATGCTTCTTCCAGATACAGTAGGTACTGGTGGTGACTCGCATACTCGTTTCCCAATTGGTATTTCTTTCCCAGCGGGTTCTGGTCTTGTAGCGTTCGCTGCAGCAACTGGTGTTATGCCACTTGACATGCCTGAGTCTGTACTTGTGAAGTTCAAAGGTAAAATGCAGCCTGGTATCACTTTACGTGACCTTGTACATGCGATTCCTTACTACGCAATTAAAGAAGGTGACTTAACTGTAGAGAAGAAAGGTAAGAAAAACATCTTCTCTGGTCGTATCTTAGAAATCGACTTAACAGAAATGGAAACTGACTTAACAGTTGAACAAGCATTTGAATTGTCTGATGCTTCTGCTGAGCGTTCAGCTGCAGGTTGTTCTATCACACTTTCTGAAGAGAAAGTTGCTGAATACCTTCGTTCAAACATCACCATGCTTAAGTGGATGATTTCTGAAGGTTATGGCGATGCGCGTACTATGGCTCGTCGTGTTGAGAACATGGAAAAATGGTTAGCGAACCCATCACTTCTTAAAGCTGATGCTGACGCTGAATACACTAAAGTGTATGAAATTGACCTTGCAGACATCAAAGAACCAATCCTTTGCTGCCCGAACGATCCAGATGATGCAAAACTTCTTTCTGACGTTCAAGGTGACAAAATTGATGAAGTGTTCATCGGTTCTTGTATGACAAACATCGGCCACTTCCGTGCTGCTGGTAAGTTATTAGACAAAGTTCCTGGTGGTTCTTTATCTACTCGTCTATGGTTAGCGCCTCCAACTCGTATGGACGAGCGTCAACTTATGGAAGAAGGCTTCTACAACACTTATGGTAAAGCGGGTGCGCGTACAGAAATGCCAGGTTGTTCATTATGTATGGGTAACCAAGCACGTGTAGCACCGAACACAACTGTAGTATCTACTTCTACACGTAACTTCCCGAACCGTTTAGGTCAAGGTGCAAACGTTTACTTAGCTTCTGCTGAGCTTGCATCTGTTGCAGCGGTACTTGGTAAGTTACCAACACCAGAAGAATACCAACAGTACGCTTCTCAAATCGACAGCATGTCTGCTGACATCTACAAGTACTTGAACTTTGACCAGATGGAAAGCTACACAGACGCTGCTGCGAATGTAGACACCAAGAAAATTGCTGCTGCTCAGTTGACCTAAGTTAGGAAAAGCAAACGCAAGAGCAAATCTATGATTTGTTCGAGTGTTGAGCGATAAGCAAGATCAAATAAGGGCTGATTATTCAGCCCTTATTTTTATGTGTAAAATTTCAATCTAATAATGAATGACATTTAAAACAGCATAGATTGTGATATTTCAGCTTGCCTAGCTGATTTTAAAAATAGGGGCGTAAGCTATGAAATAAATTAGGATTTAACTTATTAAAACAATATAAATTTGCCTATCAATACCGTTCGTCATAAAATAATGTAAACTGCATCACAAAATATAATGGATTAATGCTGGTATTCAATTTTAATTATAATTTTTGGTAAAAACTTTGTTGAAATGAACTACTTAGTTTTAATTTTAATGAAATTGGATATTTTTTAATAACTTACTATAATGATTGTAAAATTATGTAATTAAAATGTGTCATATTATTAATGCATTGACCAATTAAAAAAATTTTGCGTCTCTCTTTAAATATGAAACTGGGTTGTTTTTATGAATTTAATAGAAACAGTTTTTGACTTTAAAGCGCTTTCAATGCAGCAGCAATCGTATTTTTTTGAAAAAATTTATCAATTCGATCAAAAAATCTTTCCAAATTCGAGTTTAGAAGAATTTAAAGCCTTTGTTTATGACCCCGATGCAATCGCAGTCACGGTTATTCAATATCATGATCGAGATCAAGTGGTTGGGCAAAATGTTATTCCTTTTATTTTGATTCATTATAATGAACAGCCTATGCATGTGGTCAATTCACGAGCGGGTTTTTTGTCTGAATATCAAAAACAAAATTTGACGATTCCAAGTGCAGTCAAAGCCATGTTGAATCGACGCTTAAAAAATCCATTTATTCCATTGTGGTTTGTGATTAGCATTAATCAACCGAAGATTTATTCTTTGTTTGCTTCGCGTTCTAAAAGTTTTTTCCCAAGAGTCGGGAAAACTATGCCTAAGGAATATCATGAAGTTTTGCAGCTTATGGCGGCACGGTATCCTGAAATTCAAAAGCGCGGTGAAGGCGTATATGTGCATGAAACTCATTCTCCAGCACGAAGTTTTGAGCAACTGATGCATTTGAGAATTCCGCAAGATGTACATTCCAATTTCTTTTTGCAGCACGCGCCTGATTATTTTGATGGTTGGGGCATTATGTGTATTTGTAAATTAGACGGTAAAACTTTATCTGAAACGGCACTCAATTTAGCACTAAACAGAAAAGTGGATTAGGTGCTTATCACATCGAAAAACTGTAATCCTCTGTACGTATCCTGTTGACTCTATACTGCAGTAGATGATGAATTTGGGCAGTGATGGGGTGTAACCATCATCTTCACCAAAGTTTTATTGAGTGAAATAATGATCTTGATGTTTGCAGTTGCGACAAAATAAGGACACATAATTTTCTGCGTCATAATCGACAGTCAGTTCATCCGATCCGCAGTGCATACAGCGTTTAAGTGAATAAAATTTAAGTCGTGCTTCAATTTTTCGCCAAGAACGCCACACAGGTTGAAAGAAAATCCTTTCGTCATAACCCAAAAAGCGGAAGAATAAAATTTCGCTCATATAGCTGAAAGGCAAATTAGGCGGGCGTGGCAGGGTAGAGGTCTCCCATTTTTCAGCCACTGACCGTTCTCGGTATTGCTGCACAGTCTTTTTCAGTAAATTGGTATTAATAAAGTTTTCATTACGCGGTTTGAGTGCTTTTTGTTGGTATAAAAATTCCAAAGCAGTTTGCACCAAGTAATAAATTTGCCCAACCGCCAAGACATCTAAAAGTCGGTAGCAAAAGCTCTGAAAACTATGGTTGGCCGCAATTTGTATTCCCCAAGTCCGACAATAAAATTGCATAAACTGCACAATCTCTTGATACAGCAATAAATACAGCGCATCTTTGACTTCATCTGCTGTTTTGAACGGTGTGCCCATACTCAGATTTTCATAAAACCAATAACGTAATTGTTGTGCAATGCTGAATAAGCTTGGTTCAGAATAACCATCTAAACGGACATTGATATAATATTGCTGCGCATTTTCCGCAAAATCTTTGGCAATTAATATTTGCTCTTTTAGCAAATGTTTGATCATGCCGTGCTGGAAAAAATAGTTGGGGGTAATATTTAAATACTTGATTTTTTCCCAATCTATAAATTCTTCATGTGGAATATGTTCCTGTGCATGCTGATCTAAAATACTCAATAAAAATAATTTATCTATAAAACGCAGCTGATTTAATTCGCGTTCAGGTGCATCCTGTTTTTTGAATTTTTGTTGTTCTTGCAAGCGGGTTTCCGCCATGATTTTTTTGCGTTGTTGGGTACAGCTTGCGCAATGACAGTTTTGTTGTTGGCTATTTTGAAAGATGCGATGTTCACAATGACTACATTGGTGAAAATTTAATTCCTGCTCATATTGTTCTGCTTCTACCCAATACATAGATGCCTGACACAAAGGGCATAATGTGCTTTCATCTAATTGTTTTTGCAGAATTTGTAGCATTGTGAAATAGAAGCTCAAGTAAATCGTGATATGTCATTATACATGGCTTGTGTACTGAAAAGTGGAAGCTTCTGTGCTTTTGATCATCATCAAAATTAGCCTGTGTTGGTCGTATTTGAAGTGAAGTTGCATATCAAAATATTAAATTTACGCGTAATAGCAATACAGGTATTGATTTAAACAGTCTGCTTTTATGTTACTTGTACAGGATTAATCCAGATAGGATTGAAAAGCTTGGGTTGAGCGCCCATATAAATCAGCATTGTTGAATAAGACTGAAATAGATTGTGCGCAGACAGATGTTGAAAGTTGTCGTATGATCATTGCAACTTTACAAAAACAAGCGCATCGCCACAAAGAATGAGGACAAGATGAATATTGCAGCAAATCCTATGGTTGAAGCCAGCCAAACTATCTATTTAAAAGACTATCAAAAACCTTCATTCTTGGTAGATGCTGTAGAGCTAGATATTCAAGTCTATGCAGATTACACCCAAGTGGGTGCAACATTGAAAATGCAGCGTCAGACTGCAGGCGATTTGGTGTTATTGGGCCGTGATTTAGAATTGAAATCTATTATTTTGAATGGCACGGAATTATCGGAAAGTGACTATCAATTAGATAGTGAGCAGCTTCGCATTGCAAATGCACCTGATCAAGTCACGTTAGAAACCATCGTGATCATTCATCCTGAAAGCAATACGCAACTTGAAGGCTTATATCAGGCAAGTTCTGATTTATTTGTTACCCAAAACGAGCCTGAAGGTTTCCGTAAAATTACCTTCTATCCTGACCGCCCAGACGTATTGTCGGTATTTACCACACGTGTTGAAGCCGATAAAAAATATCCTGTGTTATTGGCAAACGGCAACTTGTTAGAAACAGGTGAAGCAGGCGAAGGTCGTCATTATGCGATTTGGCAAGACCCGACCAAAAAGCCAAGCTATTTATTTGCTTGTGTGATTGGCGATTTGGCAGTCATGAAAGACCATTATGTGACATCTGAAGGGCGTAATGTTGCGCTGGAAATTTATGCAGAAGAAAAAGACATTCCAAAATGCAAAATTGCTATGCAAGCGTTAAAACATTCGATGCGCTGGGATGAAGAACACTATGGTCTGCCGTATGATTTAGACAATTATATGATTGTGGCAACCAGCGCTTTTAATATGGGCGCAATGGAAAATAAAGGTCTGAATATTTTCAATACGTCATGTGTATTAGCCGATGAAGAATACACCACCGATGCTGCGATTATGCGTGTGCAGTCCGTGATTGCGCATGAATATTTTCATAACTGGACAGGTAACCGTATTACTTGCCGCGATTGGTTCCAGTTGTGTTTAAAAGAAGGTTTAACGGTATTCCGTGACCAGTCTTTCTCTGAAGATTTACAGTCTGCCGCAGTACAGCGTATTGATGATGTAGCGGTACTCAAAGCACATCAATTCCCTGAAGATTCTGGCCCGTTATCGCACCCACCACGTCCAGATCATTTTGTAGAAATTAATAACTTTTATACCGCAACAGTCTATGAAAAAGGTGCGGAAATTAACCGCATGATGTCGACTTTACTCGGTAAAGAAAAATTCCGTAAAGGTAGTGATGAATATTTCCGTCGTCATGATGGACAAGCAGTCACGGTTGAAGATTGGGTCAATGCTTTAAGCGCAGGTTCAGGTGTCGATTTATCTAATTTCCTGACTTGGTACAATCAACCAGGCACACCAAAGCTTGAAGTGCAGGGCGAATACGATGCGGCTGCGCAGGTTTATCGTTTAAATTTAAAACAAAGTCTGAAAAGCAATGCCAAATATCCAAACTTAAAAGCATTGCCTATTCCTGTTGCATTGGCATTGTTCAATGCAGAAACAGGCGAGCAATATATTTTGCAGTCTGAAGCTTTGGTTGAAAACTCAGTAAAAGATGGTGTGTATTTGTTTGATCAGGCACAAGCAAGTATTGAATTTAGCGGTATAACTGCGCATCCCGTTGTTTCTTTATTGCGTAATTTTTCTGCACCTGTGAATTTAGAATTTAACTATTCTAATGATGAATTGGCATTTTTAATGCAGCACGAAACCAATGGCTTTAACCAGTGGCAGGCGACTCAGACTCTATTGGAACGTATTTTATTGGAAGAACATGCAGCAGATACTTATTTGCAAGCCATGAAAAATACAGTACCTGCTTTAATTGAAAAAGATCCTTTGTTGGCATCACGTATTTTTGATGTACCTTCTGAAGGCTATTTGGGCAGCCGTATTGATCAAAATTATCAACCTGAAAAAATTCAGCAACAACGCAATGCGCTGTTAGATACATTGGCGCGCGAACTTGGTGCATTCTGCAAAGAAACCTATTTAAGCCTTGATCCAGACATGCAGCAAGATTTCTCTCAGGCAATGGGTGTACGTGCTTTAAAGAATATCATGTTGGCGTTAATGGCACGTCAGGGCGATGCCGAAGCGTTTGAGCTGGCAAAGCAGCAATACCAAACAACTCGAAATATGTCTGAGCGTTTAGGGGCATTGCGTGTCTTGGTGTGGAATGATGCACCGCAAGCCAAAGCTGCTTTGGAAGATTTTTATACACGTTTTAAAGATGAAGCTTTAGCACTTGATCAATGGTTTATGGTTCAAGCTTCACATCCAAAAGCGACAGCTGAAACCATTCAGGCTTTAACTGCACATCCTGATTATGATTTGGGTACACCTAACCGTATTCGTTCAGTCAGTGGTGGTTTAAATAGCAACCCTGTGAATACATGGAGTTTTGGTGTTCAGCATTTTATTGACTTAGCCAAGTATTTAGATGAGAAAAACCCAATTGTAGGTTCGCGTTTATTGCAGGTGTTGTCGCGTTGGTACACTTTGGCAGAGCCACAACGTAACCAAGTGCAAGCAGCGTTGCTAAATTTGCAGTCTGTGGTGAAATCTAAAAACGTGGTTGAAACCCTAAATAGTATGTTAGAGGTTTAAGTTAAAAAACTAAAAGCCATTTCATCAATTCGTTGAAATGGCTTTTTTGTGGCTGGAATATATTAAAAATAATCTAGCTTAGTCACAGCGAATTTGATATTCATTTTTATAGTTGGTGTAAGTTTCATTTAATTCAGCAAGTAATTTTTTCTCGTTATATTGCCGATCTTCAGGTTTAGAATTTTAAGTACAATTGGCATATATTCATGTTTGTAAATCTGCGTATATTCTTCACAAATAATATGTTTGCGCTCATCTGCAGAATAGTTATCTAAATCGCGAAGCAAGATTTCATTCATTTTGGTATTGATGAGATCGAGTTCATCAAACATGCTTGGGGCTTGATCTGACGGTTGGGATGGGGAACAGCCGAAAGTGATAAAGCTACATATCAGAACGTAAACCCACTGCTTCACATTGACCCCAATGATAAAAAATCAAAGTTATATTATAGCCTTAAAAGCGTAAAATTTAAGTGAATAGTCAGTTTTATTGGCAGTGAAATCAATTGAATGACAGTGTGTCGATTTTGTGTATTTAGACAATATGGCTGACTTGGGAAATGCAGTTTTATGTGTTAGTTTTGATGAAAATGAATGTTTTTCTGCGCTGAATTTCTGCAGATGAGTATCTAAAAAATCACGAAAAATTGAGGCATGAAATGGCTAAACATTATGACTATTTGGTAATTGGGGCAGGAAGTGGTGGTATTGCTTCGGCCAATCGCGCGGCGCAATATGGTAAAAAATGTGCATTAATTGAAGTTGCAGATTTGGGCGGGACTTGTGTCAATGTGGGGTGTGTGCCTAAAAAAGTGATGTGGTATTCTGCGCAAATCGCCGATGCTATTCAAAAATACGGCCCAGATTATGGTTTTAATACTGAATTAAAATCGCATGATTGGAATACGTTAATTCAAAATCGTCAAGCTTATATTCAGCGTATCCATGCATCGTATCAATCAGGTTTAGCTAAAAACAATGTTGATGTGATTCAGGGCTTTGCTCGTTTTGTAAATGAAAAAACAGTTGAAGTAAATCAGCAGCAATACACTGCAGATCACATTTTAATAGCCACAGGAACTGAGCCAACACGTCCAGATATTGAAGGGGCAGAGCTAGGAATTGATTCAAACGGTTTCTTTGAATTGCAACAATTACCAAAACGCACGGCAATTGTCGGTTCGGGTTATATTGCCGTAGAGTTAGCAGGTGTTTTAAATGGGTTGGGTTCAGAAGTTGGATTGTTTATTCGTAAACAATTGCCGCTGCGTAGTTTAGATCAATTTTTAGGTGAAACATTACTTGAATGTATGCGTGATGAACATATCCAAGTGCATACGCAAGCCATTCCAAAGAAAGTCACTCGCCAAGCGGATCAGTCTTTGTTATTACATCTTGAAGATGGTTCACAGCATGAGGTCGATTGTCTGATTTGGGCAGTTGGACGTAAACCAAATACACAAGCATTGAACTTGGCTGCTGCAAATGTGCAGATTGATGAAAAAGGATATATCGCAGTAGATCAATTCCAAAATACCAGCCAAGCAGGTATTTATGCGGTGGGCGATATTATTGGAAAAATTGAGCTGACACCCGTTGCTGTTGCCGCAGGACGTAAATTGTCTGAACGTTTATTCAATCACAAACCAAATGAATATTTAGATTATCAAAATGTTGCCACGGTGGTCTTTAGTCATCCGCCTATTGGTACGGTGGGTTTAAGTGAAGCGCAAGCCATTGAACAGTTTGGGCAAGATCAGGTCAAAGTCTATCAATCTTCTTTTACCTCAATGTACACGGCTGTAACTCAGCATCGTCAAGTGTCTAAAATGAAATTGGTCTGCGTTGGTGATGAACAGAAAGTCGTGGGCGTGCATGGTATTGGCTATGGCATGGATGAAATTTTGCAAGGTTTTGCAGTCGCGGTCAAAATGGGCGCGACCAAGCAAGATTTTGACAATACTGTCGCAATTCATCCAACTGCTGCAGAAGAATTTGTGACTATGCGCTAATGGAGTAGCGTAGTCGCACACAAAGAGTATGGGTTAAAAAAATCCATACTCTTTTTTATTTTTGAAATTTGTAGATAAAAAATCAGAAGATAAACGTCAGAAAGACGCAGATTCAAATCCCAAGTGCAACACATTTGTAGTTAGTTGAAAAAGTTAGGTGTATTCATAGAATCATTAGACTTTTTCAACTCGCAATTGGAAAGCACACAATGAAGAAATACACCCAACTTTCTCAAGATGAAAGATACGAAATTTATGCTACTTTGAAAAGTAAAAGTTCAATCGCTACCCTTGCTCGGGAGTTAGGACGTTCACGA
>NZ_VOXZ01000024.1:0-29998 GCF_013420455.1 Acinetobacter sp. YH01004 | reverse complement strand
GCCGATTGTGCTACATCATGACTGAAGGTCAAATTCTCTTTATGAAAAATAATGGTTATACCACGATCATTCAGACTATTCACAATTTCGTTCAGATCATTTGTATTACGTGCCAGACGATCAATACTATGAACATGCACCGTATCACCTTCACGCAGATAGTCGAGCATTGCATTTAACTGAGGACGTTCACGGCTACCACCGCTTGCCTTTTCAGTAAAGGTCTTATCCAGGCTGATTCCATCTAATTGACGTTCAGTATTTTGTTCAGTTGAACTGACTCGAATATATCCGACCTGATTAGGCATTCTGTACCGTTAGAGTTTAGATAATTAAATACATATTGTACCGAAATTAAATATTAAGTCTATAAATACGGTTTTTGAGTTGCTTTTTAAGACTTTATTTTGTTCCGTTAGGCTATACTCTATAGTTACATAATTCGTGATTTAAAGAGACCTAGAAAAAGAGAAATGGTATTTATTTGAGCTAATCAAAGTTGAGAAACTTTAGAATTCTTGCGTTAGTCAAATTTTAAGCAGCCAAAAGCTATATTTTATGAGGTTTTAGCCAATTCAAAAATTAGATAAACTATACTTTCGCAAGAGGTCTTTTGATTAAATAATAAGCGTGGAACGTGAAAAATCATAAAAAAAGCCCACCTTGGGGAAGATGGGCTATCAACTAGAAACTACAGCATTGATTTCTATAGAGAATTATAACGCTGTTATTCCTAAGTAGTAATGTCCTACCTTAAAACCAAATAGAAATGTCCTATACAGACATTTCCAAGTCAAGCACAGGATTCAGATTTCGTTCTTTGATTACTGTCTTCTGTGCACGTCTGCTTGGCATAGATTGAGAACGATTACGTTTGTTTTGCTGTTCCAATTCTTCATGCTGTTGTTGAATATGATTGAGAACTGCACCTAAACGTTTATTCTCAACAATCTCTCGCTGGTTAAGCTGACTTAATTTATCGAAGATGCTGTAATTGATTTTTCTTCCCTGATATTCAATCGCGACTGTACCATCCGGGTATTCCAGGAACTCAAGATACTTACTAATCAATCTTTGGTTTTCTTCCGTGTTTTCCAGGAGATATACGCATTTATCATAAGTAATCGTCAGGCTATTCGTGACTCTGCGGGGTTCACGCCAGGTAAAAATATCATCTAATTCTTCGGCTGTTTCAGTGACAGTCCGGTGTAGATCCTTGGGATTAAAGGCCATCTTGGCAAACTTCTGATTGAATTGCTCAATGAAGCAGGGTAGCCAGGCATTCGCTTGTTCAATCGAACAGATGCCTTCCAGGCGCATTTCTTTGATCAGACGGTCCTGAAGCGTTCTATTGGCTCGTTCTACACGGCCTTTGGCCTGTGGTGAATTAGCGAAGATAATATCGATATTCAGGGTGCTGAGTACGCGCCCAAATTGCGTAATCTTGGTGTCTTTCTTGCTGCTTTGATTCACCCTGAAGACTGAATGTTTATCGCTGTAGAAGGCTAAAGGCTTACCATGCTGCTCAACATACAAACGTGTTGAAATCATATAGTCAAAGGCTGATTCTGACTCACAGAAGCGTAAGTGCTGCAATTTTCCTGTGGCGTCATCGATAAACACCAATAGACAGCATTTAGGGGCTCTTCCTTCAAACCAGTCATGATGTGAGCCATCAATTTGGATCAGTTCACCATAACAGTCCCGGTTATAACGAGGCTGATATGGGCGTTTCAGGCGTTTGGAGCGAGGAATCCATAAATCGGCTGCAATCATCCAGGAACGCAGGGTTTCCACTGAAATATCGAATCCATGAATGGTAGTCAGCTTTTCATGCGCTAAAGTGGGTCCGAAACCATGGAATTGCTCAGCAACCATATTGAGGCACTTGAGCCTGAGTTCTTCAGGAAGCCTGGAATTGCTGGTTTGACCACGACCGGCATGGGCTAATGCAGCTGGGCCTTGAGCTTTGTATTTTTGCAGTAAACGCCTGATCTGACGTTCTGAAATATGAAGTAGCTGAGCAGCCTGGGATTGAGTTATGCGTTGATCGCAGATTTCCTGCACGACCGACAATCGTTTAAGTTCTTTATCCGACATAGACACCAACATATCAAACCGTCCGCTTCGATAATCGCAAAAGCGCATATTCTAAAAGCGGACATTTTTACTTTGGAGAAACCGGACATTTCTATTTTGGAGTTACAAACGCATTTCGTATAAGGTGTATTATGTTAATTTTAGATTTTTTAAAAAATTAGGGCATCCATGAATCCTTTAGAATTCTACTGTTTAATATTGAAAAATATGGATAAAAACCTGGCTAAGAAACTAGGTAAAATTGAGAAAAAATATACTAATGTTCCATTTAAAAATGATGAAATAGCTAAAGTTAAAATTAAATCCGAATTTGCTTCAGAAATGGGGTTTTTCGTACTTAATTCAGCAACTTCTTTAGCTGTAGATGAAGAAAACTATAATTTTGCATACTGCTTAAAAATCTTAGAACTATATCCAATTAAGAATAACGATTTTTTTTATTGGAATGAGCATATAAAGCTATTTTCAGAATTAGAAAAAAATAATTTTTTATATGAAGATGTCTGCAAACTACATGATTTTCTGGTAAATAACTTTAGCTTTAACGGTGATTTAAAGAATATTATTAGTCATGTGCATATTCTTATCTGAATGGACACCTAGTGGTACGTAGTATTGAACACTGATTCTTATTCTACTTGGACAGTAGTTTCTCCTTCATTAGTTCACCAGTTCACCAAATCAATAAATTTTATCAATTCATCAGACTCAAATTATTTTCAATATTAGATAGCAGTCTAATCTTTTATCTTACTAAAAAAATCTGGCTCTTTTGAGCTGATCCCATATGTACCATGTCTCCATTTTGCCTGTGGTAACCCAAATTTTCCTAGCTTCCCATTCTCATAATATTCTTGTAAATATTTTCGATTACTCTCATTGCGTTTTGAATCAACTTCCTTAAAGGCCTCTAGAATTTCTGAAGCTATTTCAACATCAATGTTGTTAGTACTCTTAAAGCGTTCAAAATATTGTTTCCATGCTTCATAATTAATTGATTCATCACTACCTTTATTTCCCGAGGTAATAACAGGACCTTGCTCCATCTTAGATAAATTTTCTTTATACTTTTTTTTACGCAAGTCATTAATTTTTGGATTTTTCTTATACCTCGATAAATTATGACTGTAATTTGTTTGTTTGCTATCTTCATGACTTGCTAAGTCATCATATGCTTTCTTTTTCAGTTTGGAGGAATTAATGCGTTCATAATTACCCGCAACTTGTATAGTCTCTTTATTTTTTAATACATAAAACTTCTTTTTACGTAATGGGGCGCGATAAAAATTAATTTGTGCTATAAAAATATTTTTAATTTTTAATACATAGATATACGGATCATAGTAGGAATCTAAGTGCTTTTTATAAAGATCAGGGCTAATAAAGTCGACATTTGAACAATGTGGTAGCGGTAAAGATATCTTATTATTCTTCAAAACCTTACTAGGTTTATCAATTTTTAAGTAAGCAGAACCGATATCCTCTTTAAACCATTGTGCTATAGCAGTATTGAGTAACTGATAAACTACTTCTTTATTTTTTGTTCCTATAATGCAATCAATTTTAGGTTTTAAACTTAGTAAGAAAAAATTAATATTTTGAATATTATTACTTTTCTTAACTTCGGAATATATATAATTTAAAGCATCAAAGAAATATCCCAACAGTTCTTTTGCTTTGGTATCTAGCTTCAAGACTATATTCTCTTGAATGAGCGTATAATCTGCTATATCTTTGTTTTTATCTATATGTTTCATAACCTTACTTTTTTAAATTAAACTCTACGTAGCTTAACCTTCAGCATTTGAGATAATCCAAATACGCTTTAATGGTAATTCAGCCTTGATGTCATCATTCAACTTTTCATAATTTAGAAAAACTTGGTTTAACAAATCATTCTGTGTCCAAAGCCTAACTCTAAAGAAGCTAGAGGCTAATTCTTTTTGTACATTAGATTTAAAGCCACCCCAAGCGACAAATAAGCCTTGCTTAGTATTAAACTTTGTCATCGCTCCAATTAACTTATCTACTGTTGGACGATCTACCTGTCCATCTCCTGATTTGACTTCTACACAAATTTGCTGTTGCCCAAATCCCATGGGGCCATCACCAGCTAAAATATCTACACCACCATCGGCACCTTCTGGACTTTGCCAACAAGTATATCCTTGTGCTTCTAATACTGCTTTGACTAATAACGTTAATCTATGACCTTTAAATTTCGATTCGATCACTTTTCTAATTTGATCTTGCCCTATAAATTCCAAATCAACTGAACTAGATTCATCTGAAGCATCTTCAACGGCAATGTCTTTTTGAACTCCTTCAAATTTTATTACCTGATGTATGTTTTCTGGTTGCCATGCGTTTTTTTCCATTGCCAGTAAACGTTCTTCAGCATTATTTCGCTGTATACGGCAAATAGTCATGAAAGCCCCAAAGCTATACAGAATATCCTGAGAAAAATGAGATCTTGGAATTCCAGTAGCTAACCATTTCACTGAACGTGAATGTTTAAATGGATCAATAGCATCAGGGTCATAGGAATATTCAGAAGTGATAATTCCTATATAAATAACGGGCTGTAGTTTAGAGGGTAGAATAATTCGATCACCAATATTCATCGTATGAATAAATGGCCAAATTTGACTGGCATGATTTGAGAGCTTTCTAGGCTTAGCATCAAGGTCTGTTTTTGCTAGTTCAGCAATTAAATCCCCTCGATTAACAATTTTTTTTAAATCTAAATGTAAGTTATCCCAAGTTACATAAATTCTAGATGAACTCAAAAACCTTTCTTCATATTCACCTTGTGAACCAGCTCTTACCAACCATACAGCCATATAATATTTTTCCTATTTACGCCACAGCACTTTCATTAAACGCTTCAACAACCCCAAATATGTTGTCAGCATCTGCATCACCGAATACACCATCAATCCCTTCATAATGGATCTGATTAAATGGTGGTTCATAAAGCTGCGATGCTTCTAACGTTCCCCGTATGGTCAAGTGCTCAATCACCATTTCTATAAAGCGAATTTGCTTTTCGTTATAAGTTGAACCTTGTAGATACTTAGAGAAAGCCTGTTGTACTGCCTGACGATCCAGACCAACAAGAGAACGAATGAAAAGTGGTAACGGTTTCTCAGTACCAAAGCATTCTTCAAACTTCTCTTTACTTTCCACTTCCTGAGCGTCAAACACAAATCGTTCTAGTTCGTTCAGGTCAGTTGGGGTAAGAGCTAAGCCACGCTTCAATTTGGCAATGGTGATGTGATCTTCATTTGATTTGATGAAGCTTTCAACTCGTTTACGGTATTGAGCAATGTTTACACCACTGGAAACCACAGGAATATCCACTTCTGTTGCTTCACCAATTTCATCATCAAGCATCGAGTACACAATCGTTGAGGTAGATTTCTCAATCAGCTTCACCAATCCCCGAATGCGTTTACGCATCGACTCCAGCATTGGAACAGTGATGCCTTCCCAATAGGCTTCAGTTTGTATTTCTTGAATCAGGTTAATCTGTGCCGCTACCACAGGAATATTTTCTTTAGTTTCCAACTTAGAAGCGATTTCAATCACTTTATTGGCATAGCTTTGAGTTGCTGTATTGTTCTTTTCCAATACTGCCAACTCAAGGTTGTAGCAAAGCATATCAAACAGTTTGGCTTCTAAAGTTTCAGGCTCAAGCTGATTCGGGAGTTTCGAAATGTGTTCTCGTAATGTACCGATGGCAAGATCATCTAAGTTGTTCCAAGCATCATCATTTTTGAAATGTTCAACATGCTCAAGCTCAGACTTTACAATGAAATTGTCATTGTTCATTGACTTCACTTCAGTCTGTAAACTTTGACGCATATCTTGCTGTACAGCTTTTAGCTCTTCTGTGGCATCGTCCTTCGCATTCAGTAAACTCAGGATATTTAAACGTGCTTTAAACAAGCGTTGTCCGAGCGGTTCTGTCGTAGATACAGGCGCACCATCTGGATTTTCATTGAAGTATTCAAAGTTAGAACAGTAGTCAAAGATATAAAATTCTTTTTTATCATCTTCAGGGCTGAACAGTTCTTTGCAGAGTCGTGTGCCACGCCCAATCATCTGCATAAATTTCACTTTAGAGCGCACAGCTTTAAAGAAAACTAAGTTGACCACTTCAGGCACATCAATCCCTGTATCGAGCATATCCACTGAAATCGCAATCTGTGGCTCAGGTAAATCTTTCTTGCTAAAGTCATCAATTAAGCTTTGTGGATACTTAGTGGCATGGGTAATGACACGGGCAAACTTGCCATCATATTGCGGATAGTTTTCATTGAAGCGATCCGCAATAAACTGGGCATGTTTTTGATTGACGGCAAAGATAATGGTTTTACCCAAACGATCACCGCCTTCGGTCTTAATACCATTTTCCATCAAGTGCTTGAGCATTAAATCAATCGTGCCTGTATTAAACAGCTCTTTATTAATCTTGGATGCTGAGACTTCTTCAGGTGCATCTTCATCACCCCAATTTAGACTATCCCAATGTTGTTTTTCTTCTTCAGAGAGTTCGTCATATTTCACGCCTTCACGCATAAATTTCAATGGCACTGAAAATGCTTTCGGTGGTACGAGATAACCATCTGCAATGGCTTGATCGAGGTCGTAGTAATCGGTTGGGACACCGCTTTCTAAGCCAAATAGTGCATAAGTGTCACGATCTACTTCATCTCGTGGTGTAGCCGTTAAACCGACAAGTAGGCTATCAAAATATTTAAAAATCTCACCAAATTTTTGGTATACGCTTCGATGCGCTTCATCAATAATAATCAGGTCAAACATGCCTGTACCGAATTTACGTGTGCCATCGGCATTCATTTCATCAATCAAACCCATCATGGTTTGATAGGTCGAGAAATACACTCGACCAACTTGATTTTTATCTTCAAGTAAATTGACGAATGAAGCATCTTTTAAATTGGCTTTAAAGGCATTGTGTGCCTGATTGACCAATGAAGTGCGGTCTGCAAGGAATAATGCCTTTTGCACTACATTGGCTTTCATTAGCACATCGACCAGTGCAATGGCAGTACGTGTTTTACCTGTGCCTGTTGCCATAATCAGTAAACCTGCACGTTCTTTACGTTGGTAGGCTGCAAGCATGGCTTTAATGGCACGAGTTTGGTAATAACGCTCGACAATGTCCGCATTGATCGGGAAGCTGCTTAAATCAGGGTTGTTCTTACGTCTTTCGATCAGACGTTTGAGTTCTGCCTGCGTATAAAAACCATGTACTAAGCGTGGTGGGCCACCTTGCACATCATTCCAAATTCGGGTTTTGTAACCATTGGTATAGAAAATGACAGGGCGTTGTCCTGTTTGTTGCTCTAAACAGTCTGCATAGAGCTTGGCTTGTTGTTGCCCAATATCAGGGTCAGTTGATGTACGTTTTGCTTCAACCACAGCCAAAGGCAAGCCATTGGCATCATAAAGTACATAATCCACCGCACCTTTACCTGATGGACTCGGCATCCCTGTAACAGGCACTTCTTCTCGAACTGTTGTGCCAATTTCCCAACCTGCTTCTTCAAGCATCAGGTCAATTTTAAGTTTTCGGGTTTCGTCTTCTTTATAGTCGGTATGGTCTTCGATTTTGCTGTTGGCAATTTTGGCTTGTTCGACATCTGCACGTTTTTGAGCAAGTTCAGCATCAATATCGGCAAGTAGTTTTTCACGCTCTTCGAGACTTGCAGAGAGTTCAAAGAGTTTCTGTTCTCGCTCACGTAGCGCTTTATGCTGTTCTGCAAATTCTTTTTCTTTAGTTTCTACTTCTTTTTGCAGTTGTTCTTTGTTGGCGGTAATTTGCTGAGTATTGTCAGCATTTGGTATGAGTTTTGGGTTAAATATAATCGACTGAGAACGGTCTTTTGACGGTGAACCGTAGTTACGCTCAAACCAGACATACATCAAGAAAAGATGCTGAATGTGTCTTACCGTTTCTTCAGTAGTGAGCTGCTTGAACTTTTTCCCATGTACGGCACTATTGCCGACCATGCGGATGTTGTCCATTTTGTCCCAAATATAGGGTGGAATCAGGTCTTTAAATTTGAGGTCGTTGAGTAAGTTATGTAGTGAAGCATCATAAGGCTGAGTCAGTTTTTTATCGTATTGATACAGCCAAAGTACAAGGTTTTCGAGTGATGAACGAGCCGCAGCAAGGGCAAATTGTGGGGATATATACGTGAGCTTTTCGGCTTCTTTTGCGGTGGCTGCCAAGCTTTTAAATTCAGGTTCTAAAAACGAGAAGTTACTCATGTATATACCCTCAAATATTAAATTAAATTTTATAGATTCTTGATATTAAGTAATTTACTTATGTGTTAAAGAAAAAAAGTTTAACATTATTCGAGCGTATTCCATTTTATCTGATGCAACTGTAACACTAAGTTCATCATAAATATTGTCTTCATTTGGTCGAAATTTTGCGACCCCATTGGTTTGATATTGTCCTTTTAATTGATACTGATAATAAACAGTTTGTTGATTCGCTCTTACTATGTGTACAGGTGGTGTTGTCCCACTAAACTTAGTACCATATAGTTGATGATTTTGCCTTGCAGCTTCTGGGAAAAATGGTGTTGCGGCATCAAGTCCACAACCGACACAAGCAGGGACAGCATATAAACTTAGGTTTGACTTTTGATCTGTTGATGCAAGTGCTAAAACGGTGTTGCCATTTACACCAATAGCACCTTCCAATCGTGTCCATTCAGCAGGTGCTAAGATCCATTCTTCTGTTTCAGCAATGTTATATACCCTCATGCTGGCAGCAAGTTTTTTTGGTAAATCCATTGCGAAATAGCACTTTGACTTATTACAACTTGCTGTAGGTCTATGTGGTGCATCAGTTTCATCCATACCCTTAGGGACGCTGATCGAATATGCAGGGACTTGCACACCATTTTTAAATATTGCTGTACCTATAGCGGTTATAGGATGCATTTTTCTTTGTTCATTTACGCTGATATCTATTCTTACAGGAGAAAATGTATATTTTTCAGCAAAACTAGCAGTTGAAAAAAAACTTAAGCCAACGGCTACGATTAATTTAAATTTCATAACTATCCTTGTATTTATAAAGTACCGCTAAATGCTTGGTTTTGTAACGAGCTAAAAAGATTTAAATCTTTTAGTTCCATTTTACTTTTTAACTTACGTGTTTGATCACATATATTTGAAAAATATAATTGTTTTTCCAACGGAGGAATTGGTATTTTTATATTCAACAAATCAGACTTAGTTAAGCTAGGGATTGTTACAGTTTTATTTAGTTGCTCAAAATTAAAAAAATGACAGAACCAAAATAAGTAATCTACTTTTAGTAGATCTTTATTTGGCACTAAACCAAAGGCAGTATCAACATTCCAAAAATTTTCAAACATTAAAATGGGTTTATTGATGTTTCCTTTTCTACCAATGATGACCGACTGCGCTGGAGTAAGCCATTCATTAGCATATCCCATGACTCCACCACTACCACATATTGGGAAAGTACCGTTTTGATCAAGAACAGCTTTTTGATTTTTTCCATTAATGATTTTTAGAGCATCTCCCCATTTAAGTACTTCCCAGCCTTTAGGATTACTTACAGGATCGCCAAACATATCAATAAAAGTCGCTTGTAAAAGCTGATCTAACTTTTCAATCGCTTGCTGACGTTTTTGGCGCAACTCATCCGCTTGATCTAAAATAGAAGCAATTCGGCGTTGTTCTGCGAGTGGTGGGAGTGGGATTTTAATCGATAAACAACGCTCTAAATCCATATTAGAAATATTAGTCGTTTGTCGTCCACAATTACGAGCTAATAATTGAGTGTTAGGTGAATTAAACCAATGGTATAAATAGCGTTGATCTAATTTTTCCTGATTAGCTCGTAAAATTGAAATAAATCCGCCTGCTGTTGCAGAATATTCAAGCTTTGGAATCCAACAACATTTTCCTACAAGATTCCAACTATTCGCTGTGGAAACAAGGATATCGCCTTCGATTAAAAACTTATCTTCATTTTTAACTAAATTAACAGGAACTGATAAAAGGTCATCCTGTTTTAGTTGAACTTGTACATTTGCGGTACGCATACATACGGTTGAACCTTCAGAAAAATTTTCAACCAAATCATTCGGCTTGTATGTAATACCCCGAATAAAATCAGCAACATCACCTAATTTTTGATATTCCAAACTCACTTAAGCATCTCCTTAAGTGTAGCCATTCCTTTTAAAATATCCTGCTCAAGTGCTTCTAAATCCGCCAAAATTTTACTTGGTGCTTCATATTCCACTTGCTCATACACCACTTCCTTATAACGGTTAATCGACAGGTCATAACCATTGGCAGCAATATCGGCTTTATCTACCATAAAGCTTTGCTCTGTGGCTTTACGAGTGCTTTCCGCTTCTAAGTTTTTAAAACGCGCAATAATGTCAGGAATATTATTATTTTCATGCTTAGACGCATCTAGTTCATTACGTTTATCATCCAGCGAATAACCATCTGCCTGCATATCATAAAACCAAACTTTATCCGTACCGCCCGACATGGTTTTAGTGAAAATCATAATGGCAGTTGAAACCCCAGCATACGGCTTAAACACACCTGACGGCATCGAAATAATCGCTTCAAGCTTTTGCTCTTCCACAATCTTTTGACGCAAATCTTTATGCGCTTTCGATGAACCAAATAACACGCCATCAGGCACAATCACCGCAGCACGACCACCTGTTTTTAACAAACGTAAGAACAAAGCTAAAAACAGTAATTCAGTCTTCTTGGTTTTTACAATCGCTTGTAGATTTTTGGCACAGCTTTCATTATCCAAACTGCCTGCAAATGGCGGATTGGCAAGAATTAGGCTGTATTTTTCAGCAATATGTGAATGCGCTTCACTTAATGAATCACGGTTTTCAATACTTGGGTTTTCTACACCGTGCAGCATCATATTCATTGAACCAATACGAAGCATGGTACTGTCAAAGTCATAACCAAAGAAAGTTTCTTCACTAAAGCGTTTCGCTGCTTCAGGGTTGGCAAAAATTTCAGTAGCGTAATGATCGTTTAAGTATTCACTTGCCGCTACAAGGAAGCCTGCTGTACCACATGCAGGGTCACAAATGGTATCTGTTGGCTTCGGTTGCATCAGCTCCACAATCATCTTAATGATATGACGAGGGGTGCGGAACTGTCCGTTTTGACCTGCTGATGCAATTTTACCGAGCATGTATTCGTAAATATCGCCCTTGGTGTCTTTATCATCCATTGGCACATCAGCAACCAAATCCACCACTTTGGTAAGTAGCGCAGGCGTAGGAATGGTAAAACGTGCATCCTTCATGTGATGGCTATAGGTGGTTTCGTCTTCAACACCTAAGTTTTTAATGAAAGGAAAAACTTCATTGGCAACGGTGTTATATAAAGTTGCAGCATCACCCAAAGTCACAAACTTCGACCAACGAAGATGATCTTGTTCAGGCGTAAAAATTGGATGTTCTACAGCAGTTTTTAAGCGGTTAGCTTTCTTTTCTTTGGTGATCTGAATTTCATCGAGTCGGCGAATAAACAGCAAATAGGTCATTTGCTCCATGACTTCTAAAGGATTGGAAATACCGCCACTCCAAAATGCATTCCAAATCTGGTCAATTTTGCTTTTAATTTCGCCTGTAATCACGATATGACTCTCAAATTTCTTTGGCTCTATTCTCTTTGATTTCAAAAGTAAAAGCTATATGATCACATTAAAGACCAGTATAGGTCATAAAATTAAAACACTTTAAATCTGGTACTACTCTATGACTAAATTTAATGAGAAGAATCGAAAGCTTTTAGCAAATGTACATGCAATAAAACAATCCGAATTGTCTAGTTTCTTTGATACCCGAAAATTTATAAATTCAACATTAGCGCATCAGATTGCGGTAGGTGCAGCTCATCACTACAAATTTCATAGTGATAGTACCTACATACAGCAAATACTTTCATTATTTGAATTTGGTTCAATTGATTACTTAAAAGCCGTTAGATGGTTTGAGTATCGTACAAATACAAGCTTAAGTATTGTCGATAGAAAAATTAAGAAGAATCCCGAGAATACCATAAATGATGAGAACTATCAGTTATTTGGGGAGTTTATAAAATCATATAAAGGCTCTTTACCAACGATAAAAGGGAAAGGAACTAATAAAATTGATCCAAAAAGCAAAACATTAAGTAATAAAAAAATGAATGTTATTAGAGAATCTCGGGACTCTTTAGACCTTATAGATGGGGCATCCTCAATGTATATTGGAGGACAACGTGTTTATGGTGGCTATGGCACTGGAAAAAGAAAGTGAAAGAAATGCTTTTTAAGGGAGTAACTCTTTAGGGCTCGATTCCAGAGCTAAAGCGATTTCATAGAGTTTTTCGACAGTAATATTTACTTCACCACGTTCAATTCTCCCCATATAGCTGCGATCTATTCCGCACTGTAGTGATAGAGATTCTTGCGTAATATTTTTCTCTTTTCTTTTATTGCAGATTAATTGACCAATTTTGATGGATAATTCTGACATTTGAGATCAACTGTTTAAAAAACAGAAATATCAGCAATTGAGGACTATACATCCACGGACTATAATCCTCTTTTTATGTAGGTCTATGAAACATGGCAAAAAATTTACCTCTACTTGATCGCTTTTTTGACATTTTTGAAGAACATGAAATTATTGATTGGAAAGCTAATCGTTTTTGGCAGCACATGGAATCAGAATTTTTAGATAACACAAACAAAGTTAAGGGACAGATGTATAGATATTTAAAAATATTTGTACAAAAAGGTTTTTTAGTCGCCAAACCATCTAAAATAAATAAAAGAATATATTTATATAGTGCCTCTGAAAATTTAATTAGTATGCAAAAAAAACATAAAGAAGATAGATTGAATCATGTTTTTGAAGAAAATATTATTGATATAAAAGAAAATTTAAAAAATATAGAGATAGAATTGGATTTTATTAATAAATTAATTTTACAACATTCTGAAATTAGTGAGAAATTAGAAGAATATAAAAATAAAATATTAATAGATTTTAAGAAGTATGAAATTCAATTAAAGACAATTGAAAATTTTGTTAGATTTTGTTTTTAAATAAAAATAAACACCAAATAACAAAAACATATATTTAGTTATATCAACAACTTAAATATAATTTCAGCTTGACAAGAGCTGTTTTTTTATTCTAAATTTAGCTCAAATTTATTCAAGTTTATTCAAATATGATCAAGTCTATTGAACAGGTAAAAGAAGATTTTTCTTCTACTGGAAAATCGATTGCTAAATGGGCTAGAGATAATAAATTTTCTCCTGATTTAGTATATAGAATTTTTAGAAACAACAAGATTCCAAAACGTGGCGAAAGCCATAAAATAGCTGTGAAGCTAGGAATTAAGGAGCAAAAAGATATGGATTAATTTACATTAATTTTTTATTTAAACTGCAGAAAGTATAAAGACCCATGCGGCAACATGAGTCTTTATAGATTTGTCTTTAACTTGCATGTACAAGACAAATTTATTCTAAAAGACATTGATGCTTTTATCAATGTTTAGGGTGCTTTCTGTCTCTTTTTTTATTATTGAGACTATCAAAATGAAAATACCTGTTGTAGTACAACGAAAAATTTGTGAGTTTTTGGCGCAAGGTAATACGCATCGCCAAATTGCAAAAAGAGTGAATGTATCACCAACAACTGTTGGCGTTATTGCAAAAAAATTAAATGAAATCCAAATGCCCGTTGCTGATGTATTAAATGCCTCTAATCAAGAATTTATAGACATCTTACAAACTGGTGTCGTTAAGAATGTTGAGAAGTGTAAACCCGTACCAGATTTTACATATATCAATGATCAAATGAAGATCAGAGATATGACGCTCAAGCAATTGTGGCTTGAATTTAAAGAGACACACCCTGACTGTGTTTCCTATTCTCGCTTTGCCGAATTGTATAAGCACTGGTTGAAAAAGCTACACCCCTCTATGCGCCAAAATTTTACTGCTGGGCAGACATTGCTAGTTGATTTTTGCGGTAAAACCATGCCACTACATGATCTTAAATCAGACAAAGTACGTCATGTTCAAATTTTTGCTGGAGTACTAGGCGCTTCAAGTTTAATCACTGCTATTGCATCTGAAACCCAGCAAACACACGATTGGTTAAAATGCTTTACAGCCACTTTTGAACGTATCGGAGGTGTTCCAAGAGAAGTTATTACGGATAACTTAAAGGCTGCTGTTATAAAAACTGGTCGAAATGGTACAGTATTTAATAAAACATTTGAACAATTTGCTGATTATCATAATTTTGCAATATTGAATACTCGCCCACGAACACCTCAAGATAAAGGGCTTGCAGAGGTTTCCGTTCAAATTATTCAACGATCAGTTTTGGTCAAATTAAGAAATAGAAAATTTTTCTCACTTGATGAATTACAAAAAGCTCTTGATGTTGAAGTTGATAAAATCAATCGAGCCATTACGAAACGTTTTCCTGAAAGTCGTTGGGATCGTTTTAATCGTTTTGAGAAAAATGAATTATTATCACTGCCTGCGCACCCATACCCATTTTCAAAATGGATATTTCAACAAACGGTCTCTGAATTTTATCAATTTACAGTTGATGGGAATATTTATTCTGTTCCCTATACTCTAATTGGTAAGAAGTTGGATATTGGCATTACAAGCCGTGAAGTACAATTTTTTTATGAAAATGAAATAATTGCTTCACACGATTTACTGATGGGCTATGGTGAAGCAAGTATTCTAGAAGAGCATATGCCAGCTAACCACAGACTTTATAATACTTTAAGCCCAGCGAGCATTAAGCAATGGGCAAAATCTATTGGAAATTATGTTTATGAGTTTGTTGAACAAGTTTTAAATAAGTCCAAACATCTCGCTCGAAATATTAAATCCTTGAATAAACTGAGAGATTATATTTTAGAAAATAAGCTTGATTCTGTACTCAATCAAGCTTGTGAATATGCATTAAAATACAATCTATTAGCAGTTACAGACTTATTGTATGTGCTAAAAAATCGAAAATATATCCAACCTTTAAACACCACGCAAACGATCAATCGTCCTACCCATGCAAACCTCCGCGGTGCTAATTATTTCGGAGGTGATGCTAGATGACCACAAAGAGTGTTGTTGCACAAAAAATGCAAGAATTAAAGCTAAATGGTTGTTTAGATTGCTTTGTTGATCATTATGATGAAATGATCAATAGTAACAAAACTTCGTTAGAAATTCTAAATGAGTTATTAATAGCAGAGCAAAATGCTGTTAGTAATCGCAAAGTTTTGGCTCTACTTAACAAGTCTAATATAAGATATCCATCAAGCAACTTGACAGGAATTGATTGTTCTAACAAACAAGGACTGACAAGCGATATTTTACAAAGTTTTGCTGATTGTGAGTGGATTAGATCAAAACACAACTTAATTTTTACAGGTGCGACGGGTATTGGTAAGACTTGGTTGGCCTCAGCTTTTGGGACAAATGCATGTAAATTAGGCTTTAAAGTGCTTTTTTATAATACTACTGAGCTATTTGAAGAGTTTAATACTGCGGTACATTTAGGGACTATCAACACCTTAAAAAAGAAATTGCTTTCAAATAAATTACTAATTCTTGACGATTTTGGATTATCACAGATTAGTAACTCATGGATGCCTCATTTTATTAGTGTGATAGACAAACACAGTGACAATGGCTCACTTCTTATCACAAGTCAATATGAAACAAGCATATGGCTAAACCATTTTGCGGATCAAACAGTAGGTGAAGCATTGTTAGATCGCATTGTCCATCGTTCCCATGTTTTTAATTTAAAGGGTGAGTCCATGCGTAAGAAAAGAGGTAAAAAAGTCGAGTAAATTTTAATTTTTGTCCAAGTAAAGTGACACTTTAATTTACATATAAGTTTATTAAAGTGTCCAACTAAGATAAGAATGGATGTTCAAGTAAGTGTTGATTTTGCAGTCATGAGATGCTTAGAAATTCTGGCGTCAATATACTGCTAATTTTAATTCACTTAGATCATTTAATTTCTAAGAAGTGGGGATTCCAATCAATCTCACTAAACCAAGCATTAAAGTTTAAGTTTAAAAATAAACGACCATACTTCCCATCAAAAACTTTTACAGATTTTCTTTTATTTATCTTAAAGATAAATGCAAAGTTTGAAGCAACAAAAGGACATAAAGTCGAGATTCTGAAGACTATTCCTCCAACTAATGGTTTTGAGCAATGGTTAGATCCTTCTCTCGAAGATGAACAAATTAAAGAATTTATACAACTAATTAAAAAAGTTAGAGAAAACAGAAGACTATGCTACTTGAATGAAGTCTATGAGTTCCTAGGTCTACCTTATGGTGAGTTTAAAAATGATGAAATTTATGAACAAGTCTCAGAAGAGAATTATTTATTCCTGAAAAATGAACTTCCAGAAGATAAGTGGTTTGAAAGTATTAATGCCATAGCTGGCCTATGGTTAATATATTTTTGGCAAGACTTTTATTATAAACATTTTCAAAAAACAGCCAGCGTTTCTACGTTAGCTACATCAGAAGATTTTATCGTGATATGGGAAGCCTTCCTGAAGAAATATCCTTCAGAAGGCCAATATCTTTGGCCTTCTGAATTGATATTACAAGATAAATAAATTTTTATTTACGAGGTGGATTATTGTCTCGGCCACCACCTGATGGATTTCCAGTAGTACTAGGCCAACCTGCTGTGCTCATAGTTTTCATCCTTATTTAGATTTCGTAGGTTTATGATTAGGATTCAATTGTCGGCTACGGTTGTCCTGATTCTGCGCATGTTGAATATTATTAGGATTTTTTACTGTAGCACGTTGATCATTCGCTGTTTGTGTCATTGCTTTCTCCTTAAAATGTTTGAACATCTGACAAGGAAAGTATGGCTTCAAAAAAATATGCATCTTGCCTGAAAAACAGTAAAAAAGTTTAAATTTTAACCAAAAAAATTATGTATTTAACATAATGGTGTTATACGAAATTAATGGATGTTCGTATAAATTACTTGCATATTGTATTCGATCGAATACAATATAGTGAGAAGATAAGGAATCCTCATGATTGAAATTAAACGTCTTCCAGAATTTGATGAATGGTTGGATGGCATTAAAGACAATATGACCCGTATCCGCCTGAATCGTCGATTAGATAAGGTTCAACGTGGAAACTGGGGAGACATTAAACCTCTCCAAGATGGCGTTTGGGAAATGAGAGAATTCTTCGGTTCTGGATGGAGGATGTATTACATCCAACATGGTGACGTTGTGATTGTAATGCTTGGTGGTGGAGATAAATCAACTCAACAACAAGACATCGATCGGGCAGTCAAACTATCGAAAACATTGGAGGATTAAAATGGTTAAAGTCGCTGATTTACCAAGTTTTGATATGGCTGAGTCGCTCAAAACTGAAGAAGACATTGTGATGTATCTCAATATGGTTCTTGAAGAAAATGATCCAGCTGAATTAGCCCATGCACTTGGTGTTATTGCTAAAGCTCGTGGCATGACTCAAATCGCTAAAGAAGCAGGGATTGGGCGTGAAGCACTCTACAAAGCCCTACGTCAGGATTCAGCACCACGTTTTGATACGATTAATCGTGTAGTAAATGCTTTAGGCTTAAAACTCACAGTACAACACGCTTAAAACTTTAAAAATATAGTAAAAATGGGAGCTAAAGGCTCCCATTTTTAGATTCGTATAAGGTGTATTATGTTAATTTTAGAAATTCTATATAAATATAGAATTTTTAAAACTTAAATTCTGGCATGTGTCCCATACTTATCAATCATGATCGAACTGGCTTCATTTAGACCACGTACTGTGACATTCGCACCATTCTTTTGAAATTTATTTACAACAGAATCAAGCATGGCGACTGATGTTACATCCCAAATGTGAGAATGGGTCAAATCAATAATCACCTCCTTTACATCCTCTTTAAAGTCAAAACCTTGCATGAATTTTTCAGAAGAACTAAAGAAGATCTGACCTCTCAACTCATATAAACGGGCCATTCCTTCAAAAGATGCTGTCACCTGGATATCATTTTCAAGTTTATTCGCCAGGAACAAGGCTGAAAGTAATACGCCTGTTAACACACCCAAAGCCAGGTTATGCGTAGCAACAACTACAATCACCGTCGCAATCATGACGATATTACTACTCTTAGGATTATCTTTTAACTGAGTGACAGAACTCCATTCAAAGGTACTGATAGAGACCATTATCATTACCGCTACCAATGCAGCCATTGGAATCACTTTGAGCCAGTCGCTGATAAATACAACCAGAATAAGAAGAAAAATGCCCGCAGAGAATGTTGATAAGCGTGTAAGGCCACCTGATTTTACGTTAATCATAGATTGACCAATCATTGCACAACCGGCCATGCCACCCATAAAGCCAGAAGCAATATTCGCAATCCCTTGTCCCTTACATTCCTGATATTTATCACTTGGCGTATCAGTCATTTCATCCACGATAGTTGCTGTCATCATCGATTCAAGTAAACCTACAGCCGCCAGTGCGACTGAATAAGGCAAAATAATCATCAATGTTTCAATATTCAAAGGAATATCTGGAATCAAGAACATTGGAAGTGTGTCAGGTAAAGACCCCATATCGCCCACGGTCCGTACATCAATTCCTAAAGCGATTGCCAATAATGTGATTGCAATGATGCAGACTAGTGGAGAAGGGAGTAATTTTCCTAATTTGGGAACCAGAGGGAATAGATAAATAATTGCTAAACCTAAAGCAACAAAAGCATATACATGCCAGGTCACATTAATCAGTTCAGGCAATTGAGCCATGAAAATTAAGATCGCTAACGCATTTACGAATCCAATAACCACAGATTTAGATACAAACCGCATTAACTTGGCGAGCTTTAAATAGCCTGCCAATATTTGAATCACGCCTGTCAAAATTGTTGCTGCCAGCAGATATTCAAGCCCATGCTCTTTGACCAATGTGACCATAAGCAGCGCCATTGCACCAGTGGCTGCTGAAATCATGGCAGGACGACCACCTACGAAAGAAATCACGACGGCAATACAGAAGGATGCGTATAGACCAACTTTAGGATCTACACCTGCAATAATTGAAAATGCGATGGCTTCAGGGATGAGTGCAAGACCGACGACTAATCCGGCAAGTACATCCCCACGGATGTTAGAGAACCACTGTTCTCGGACATTAGATAACATAAACATAGCCTGTTTTTTAATTTTTCAGATAGGCTAGTGATGTGATATATACAACACACAAACGACTACACCACATCACTAGACAGTGATGAGTTATTTACAGATTTAAGACGATAAATAAACTTAAGGTGGCGTAAGTGTCATAAGATGAAAGAACGTTTTAGAGTAAAAAAATCAGGACAAGGGTAACAGCTAGGTACTTTTTTATAAAGCCTGGATGTTATATCCAAGCTTTGTTTAATCGGTATTTTATGAAGCTTTTGGCTCCCCAAGTAATTGACCTATTTCCAAACGTGTATAGCCACGTTCTTTAAAAATCAAAACAATAGCCTGTTTATAATCTTCAGAAGTAGAAGTCTTATACTTAGTTATCAGTTGATTTTCAGAATTCAGCTCAAGATCATTTTTGATGGTCAATACTTCGCTAGAGATCTTGTTAAAGATATTTAGGTTAAACATACAGGCACTCGTCATCCGTATTATAGCGGCCCGACTATAACGAATACCTGTCTTAGCTACGCTAGACACCCTTGGCCGCAAGGATTACAAATTAAGAAAAATTCCGCAAGTTTTTGTCTATTGAAAGAATAAATAATCTCCCAACTGCTATCTATTTAACATAATGGTGGTTATACGAAATTCTGTTGTAGCCCCATACATTCAAGTTTATTTCTTGCATGAATGTATCCTATAGGATACATTACTCTTATGTACTCAATATATACCACTGAAGTCTTTGATGACTGGTTTACTAAGTTAAAAGACCTGCAGGCAAAAAGACGTATACAAGTCCGAATTGATCGGGTTGAAGATGGAAACTTTGGAGATACTGAACCAGTAGGTGAAGGTGTTTCTGAATTACGTTTCTTCTTTGGACCTGGCTACAGGATCTATTACTGTAAGCAAGGGCAAAGGGTCGTTATTCTTTTAGCAGGCGGAGACAAGTCTACGCAAAGTAAAGATATAAAACTTGCCCTACAATTAGCACAAGATTTAGAGGAGGAGCTGTAAATGGCTATCAAACTTCGCAAATGGGACAGTGCTGAACATCTTAAAACAGAAGAAGATATGCAAGCTTACCTACAAGCCTGTATCGATGAATCTAATGGTGATGCGGCATTCATTGCAAAAGCTTTAGGTAATATTGCTAAAGCTAAAGGAATGGCTCAATTATCAAGAGACACTGGTTTAGGTCGAGAAAGTCTTTATAAAGCACTTTCTGGCGATGTAAATCCAAGCTTTGATACTGTTATTAAAGTCGTAAAAGCACTGAATTTACGCTTAGCAATTTAAAAAAAACTAGTAAAAAAGGGAGCTTTAAGCTCCATTTTTCATTTCAACTTCGTATAACGTGTATTATGTTAATTTTAGGAAAAGTGAAAAATAATCTACAATAGAATCTACGAAAAATTGGCCATCAATTATGCCTGATTTCTCCAGTGGAAATAATTGGATTGTGAGATCCCCCACTCAAAATCATAAATTAGAAAGAATTGAAGCATTTCTTTCCAATTATGCTTATAAACCTCACCGACATGATACTTATGCTATTGGCAGGACTCTTTCCGGAGTTCAAAACTTTCATTACAAAGGTACATTGCAACATAGCTTGCCAGGCATGACTATGGTTCTACACCCGGATGAAAAGCATGATGGTGAATCAGGAACATTAGATGGCTATCGCTATAGAATGATTTACATCGAACCAGCGATGATCCAAACCATTTTAAAGGGTAAACCTTTGCCTTTTATCAGACATGGCTTAAGTAATGATATTCGCCTGTTTAGGGCAATGGATAGCTTTCTAAATAATATAAATAATTATATGGATACCCTAGAAGAGGAAGATGCTCTATTTGATTTGGCAACTACACTGTGTGAAATTTCAGATACTTCATCTAACCAAAACAAAAAATTTGACTACAAGGCAGCAGAGAGAGCGCGTGAGTGTATTTTGGCGTATCCACATGAAAACTTAAGTTTGTCAGATTTAGAGAAACATGCTGATCGTGACCGCTGGAGCCTTTCTCGTGATTTCCGATTATTATTTGGAACTAGCCCACACCGTTATATGATCATGCGTCGCTTAGAAACAGTTAAGTTCTACCTTGCTCAAGGGGAGTCTATTGTTAATGCTGCTTTAAATGCAGGCTTTTTTGATCAGAGTCATATGACCAGACATTTTATAAAAACATTTGGTTTAACTCCCACTCAATGGAAAATGATAAATATTAAAAGATAGCCGTTCGATTTGAACGGCTAATTTGTCCTACAGCAGATTTATTCCATTAAGAAAATCTTTGAACATAAAAAGCCCTGATAAAATCAAGAGTATACCCATCAGCTTATTTAGCCGATTAAACCAGATAGGATTAGCAATTTTGTTGCCTAATACTTTTCCAACCAGAGCATAGGTGAATGGTGCGCCAACAGCACCAAGTGAAATCAGTAAAGAAACTATCAAGATCATGATTCCTGTGATTTTGGCTGCAGGGTACATAATTGTCGTAACAGGTAGAATGACGAGAATGGCTTTTGGATTTAATAACTGAATAAATAAGCCATTTAAGAATGTTAGATGGCTTTCTTGCTGTTGAGTTGTTTCTACATTCGCCCTAATCATTTTTATAGCCAAGTAGAATGTATAAATTGCACCCGCTAAAGCAATATAATGAATCAATCCATGTGGAATAACAGCTTCACCTATATAGCCAAACAATACGAATAAGATCAACATGGCGAAACCAATGCCTAGGTAAAATCCTATAGTCTTTTTTAATTGACCTGTAAGGCCAGAATTTAGCCCCATAAAATTTACAGGGCCTGGGCTATACATAACGCTTAATGTATAAAGAAATATTTCCACAGAGTTCACTCAATTAGATAGCAATAAACATCAAAGAGAGAACGGTATCGAGTTATAGGCCTTAAAGATTGTACGTTTGTGCTGAACTAATTAAAAATTTCTATTTAACTTATGTTCACCTAAAGTTCACTTCATAAGTGTATAAAGAAACTATGTATTGTATTTTCAATTGCTTATATAAATATTAGTCTTGGTTTAGAATTTTAAAGTTCATGAACTATGAGAAAAAACTAAGATACGATCAAAATTGTAGAACAACAAAATTATTTATACTAATTTACAAGCCACGCTGTTTAAGCGTGTCATTAAAAAATAAATCTTTTAATCTCTCCACACAATCTCCACACAATCTCCACACAACATCAGCAATTCATAAACACTGCTATTTCAAAATAGTAGTATCTAAAACCCCCCCTCTGAAAAAGCATGTCAACACATTATCATTTAATAGGTTCAATACTTATTACAACTGTACTTTTAATCGGCTGTACACAAGCCAAAGATGCTGAACAGTCCCCAACAGAAATGCCACCAGCGGTTGTCAGTACCATCACGGTATTACCGCATTCCATGAATTTAATTGAAAATCTTCCAGGCCGTGTTGTCGCTTACCGTATTGCTGAAATTCGCCCGCAAGTAGGTGGAATTGTTGATAAAGTACTTTTTAAGCAAGGCTCTTATGTGCAAGCAGGTCAACCGCTTTTTAAATTGAATTCTGAAATATTTCAGGCAGATGTAAAAAGCAATCAAGCCACTTTAAACCGTGCACAAGCTGAGGTGACACGTTTGCAGGTGCTGTTAAAACGCTACACTGAATTAGTAAAAGTAAATGCGGTTAGTCAGCAGGAATACAACAATACCGAAGCAGATTATCAAAAAGCAAAAGCCGATGTGGCGCAAATGCAAGCCATGTTAAGCAGACAACAACTTAATCTTAAATATGCGACTGTTACAGCCCCTATCTCGGGAACGATTGGTGAAATCTTAGTGACTGAGGGTGCATTAGTTGGTCAAGGTGATACTAATGCAATGGCCGTAATACAACAGATTAATAAAGTCTATGTTGATGTAAAGCAATCAATTAGTGATTATGAAAAACTACAGGAAGCTTTACAGCAAGGTGACGTGTCAAATACCAAACATACGGTTGAAATCCTAAATAGTCAGGGTAAACCTTATAACGTTACAGGTGAAATCCTATTTTCGGATACTAAAGTTGATCCTGATACGGGTGATGTCACAATCCGTATTTTAGCCAATAATGAAAATCAAAAACTTTTGCCAGGCATGTATGTTCGAGTCAATATGAGCCGAGCTCAAGTTGAAAATGCGCTCCTAGTTCCAGAACAAGCGATTCAACATGATATTAGTGGTAAAGCCAATGTTACGATTGTTAATCAAAAAGGTTTAGCGCAAAGCAAGCCTGTTCAGCTTGGTCAACGTTATCAAAATAACTATGTGATCAAACAAGGGTTACAAGCAGGTGAGAAAGTCATTGTTGAAGGGGCTGATCGTATACAGCCTGAGCAAAAATTAAAAATTAAGCAGTGGCAACCTACAAATATTAAGGAAAATGGAGGACAGCAATAATGTCCCAATTTTTCATTAGGCGTCCTATTTTTGCATGGGTGATTGCTTTATTTATTATTCTGTTGGGTGTACTAAGCATCCCCAAGTTACCTATTGCACGATTCCCAAGTGTTGCGCCACCACAGATTAGTATTACGGCAATCTATCCAGGTGCTACGCCAAAAACATTGAATGATAGTGTTGTGACCTTGATTGAGCGGGAAATGTCAGGTGTCAAAAACTTACTTTATTACAGTTCAAGTTCAGATAGTTCTGGAACAGCAACAATCACCGCAACATTTAAACCAGGTACAGATGTAGAACTTGCACAAATTGATGTGCAAAACAAAATTAAAGCCATTGAGTCACGCTTACCTCAAACAGTGCGACAACAAGGGCTGATGGTCGATGCTGCGTCGTCTGGTTTTTTAATGATGGTGGGCTTAAGTTCACCGAATGGCAAATATAGTGAAATTGATGTCAGTGACTATATGACTCGCTATGTGATTGAAGAATTAAAGCGGGTTGACGGTGTTGGTAAAGTCCAAAATTTTGGTGCTGAAAAAGCCATGCGGATTTGGGTCGATCCAGATCGTTTGGTTTCTTATGGATTGAGTATTCAAGATGTGAATACAGCCATCCAAAACCAAAACTTGCCGATATCACCAGGTCGTATTGGTGATGTTCCTGCTTTGACGGGGCAACAAATTACTATTCCTTTAACTGCTCAAGGTCAATTAGAAACTGTAGAGCAATTCAAGAAAATTAGTTTACGTGCTCAACAAAATGGCGCCAATGTTCGACTGTCGGATGTCGCTCGTGTCGAAATCGGGGCACAGATGTATAACTTTGCGATTTTAGAAAATGGCAAAGCCTCTACAGCTGTGGCGATACAAATGAGTCCTGGTGCCAACGCTGTCAAGACTGCAGAAGGTGTTAAAGCGAAAATTGAACAGTTAGGTTCAGCACTGCCTGATGGTATGAAATTCTCTATACCTTACGACACTGCACCTTTTGTAAAAATCTCGATTGAAAAAGTAATCATGACATTGCTTGAAGCTATGGCATTAGTTTTTATTGTCATGTTTATCTTTTTACACAATGTTCGATACACCTTAATTCCGGCGATTGTTGCACCGATTGCATTGCTTGGCACATTCTCAGTCATGCTGCTTGCTGGTTTTTCGATTAATGTGCTGACCATGTTCGGTATGGTGCTTGCGATCGGGATTATTGTCGATGATGCGATTGTGGTCATTGAGAATGTTGAACGCATTATGGCGACAGAAGGCTTATCTCCAGTTGAAGCCACATCTAAAGCCATGAAGGAAATTACCAATCCGATTATTGGCATCACCTTAGTGTTAGCCGCTGTATTCTTGCCGATGGCATTGGCGTCAGGCTCAGTGGGGATTATCTATCGTCAGTTCACCATTACCATGTCGGTTTCAATTTTATTCTCAGCTTTCCTTGCACTGACATTAACCCCTGCGTTATGTGCAACGATGTTAAAACCGATTGATCAAGACCATCAGAAAAAGGGTGTTTTTGCATCGTTTGATCGCAGTTTTGAGAAGCTGAACAATCGCTATGAACGCAGTTTATTTAAAGTAATTAAACATAAAACCCTCGCAATGTTATGTTTCTTAGGCATTGTCATTGTGCTGATTTTTAGTTTTAAACACGTTCCGACTGCGTTTATGCCAGAAGAAGATCAGGGGTGGTTTATGACTTCGATTCAACTTCCTGCGGATGCAACTCAAGAACGTACCCGTAAAGTCGTTGCTGAGTTTCAAAATTATTTAGACCAAGAAACGGGGATTAAAGACAATATGGCGGTCTTAGGTTTTGGTTTTAGTGGATCTGGTCAGAATACAGCGATGTATTTTACCAATCTATTGCCATTCGAAGAGCGTACTATTACGGCACAAGAAGTCGTGAATAATGCCAATATAGCGATGGCTGAAAGTTCAGAAGGTCAAACCATGTCTGTGTTACCACCAGCAATTGATGAATTGGGTAACTCATCTGGTTTTTCACTGAGATTATTAGATCGTGGCAATATTGGCATGCCTGCTTTAAGAGAAGCACAAGATCAGCTTTTAGCATTAGCAGCACAAAGTAAAATCGTGGCGGAGGTCTATCCTGAAGGTTTGCCAGATGGCAGTTCTGTACAGCTTAAAATTGATAGAGATAAATTGCAGGCATTAGGTGTTAATTTCAGTGATGTGACCGATATTATTTCAACCTCAATGGGTTCGATGTATATCAATGATTTTCCAAATCATGACCGTATGCAGCAAGTCATTGTGCAACTTGATGCCAAATCACGCATGAGTATTGAAGATATTCTTCAGATTAAGGTGAACAGTCAAAGCGGTAAATTGGTTTCAATGTCTGAAATAATTACTCCAATTTGGCAACATTCCCCACAACAATACAATCGTTACAACGGTCGTCCATCATTGAGTATTTCTGGCAGTCCAGCAGCAGGTATATCTTCAGGACAAGCCATGACTGAGATGGAAAATTTGATTGAACAACTTCCGAAAGGTGTGGGTTATGAGTGGACTGGGATTTCTCTAGAAGAAAAACAGTCGGAATCACAAACCTTGTTTTTATTACTGTTGTCGATGTTAGTCGTTTTCCTTGTCTTGGCAGCGCTTTATGAAAGCTGGTCAATTCCATTCTCTGTGATGCTAGTTGTCCCTCTAGGGTTGATTGGCGCCTTTTTAGCAGTAATGTTACGTGGTATGCCAAATGATATTTTCTTTAAGGTCGGCATGATCACGATTATTGGTCTATCTGCAAAGAATGCTATTTTGATTGTTGAGTTTGCAAAAGCACTAAGAGAAGAAGGAATGGGTTTAGTGGAGGCAACCGTTGCAGCCGCTAAATTGCGCTTACGTCCAATCCTAATGACATCTTTGGCATTTACCTGTGGCGTTATTCCTTTAGTCATTGCCAGTGGCGCTAGTTCTGAAACTCAAAAAGCGATTGGTACAGGCGTCTTTGGCGGCATGATCAGCGCAACAATTCTAGCTGTTATTTTTGTACCGATTTTCTTTATTGTCGTCATGAGCATGGTTGAGAAATTCTCGAAACGTAAAGCGGCACATTAAGCATCAAAACTGAGAATAAAAGCTGTGGGTTAACGAGTTTAGCCCACAACAAATCTTTCATTTACATCTTTATTTCAGAATTGATTTAATAAACCATCAATATAGGTTTAATCATGAAAGCTACCAATCTTGATCCGAAACGCTGGTGGATATTGCTCGCTGTCGTGCTTGCATTTCTGCCGATTGTGATTGATATGACTGTACTGCATGTTGCGGTTCCCTCATTAACCCAATCGCTGAGTGCCACAAGTAACCAAGTCTTATGGATTATTGATATTTATCCATTACTTATGGCTGGACTTTTAGTTCCGATGGGAACTTTGGCTGATCGTGTCGGCAATCGTAAGATTCTGCTGATTGGCTTGGTTATATTTGGAATTGCCTCAGTCCTTGCGGCATTTTCCCAAACGGCTTCTATGCTGATTGCCGCACGTGCTTTATTAGCATTAGGCGGTGCCATGATTATGCCCTGTGTATTGGGTATTATTCGCAGAACCTTCGAAGACAGTCGCGAACGTGCCATTGCGCTGGGTATTTGGGGCACAATCGGATCAGCCGGTGCCGCCATTGGACCGCTCATTGGTGGGGGATTGTTAGAATATTTCTGGTGGGGTTCAGTTTTCCTGATTAACGTCCCAATCATGCTGGTTGTCGCACCAATGTGCTATTTCTTATTGTCCCGAAAAGAAGCTATAACCCCTGGACATTGGGCATTTGGTCAAGCGCTATTGCTGATTGTCGGTTTGATTTCGTTTGTATATGCACTAAAAGCAGGCTTAGGCGGTAAACAGTCGTTGTTGATTGTCTTGCCTTTGGTCGTTTTATCTATCGGCTTATTAACCATATTTGTACGCAAACAGCTGAATTCTCCTCAGCCGATGCTAGATCTTTCGCTATTTTCACGTCCTGCTATTTTAGCCGGCATTATTATGGCAATGGTTGCTGCAGGCGCTTTGGCAGGGGTTGAGTTAACTTTGGCAATGGAGCTGCAATATGTCATTCGTTTAACACCGCTGCAAGCCGGTCTTTTTATGGTTCCGATTATGGTTGCGGCCGCTATTGGCGGGCCTATTGCTGGTTTTTTATCCAATAAATTTGGACTCCGTCTGGTTGCGACCATGTCATTAATATTGGCAGCAATTGCGTTGGTCAGTTTGAGTTATTCAGATTTTCATCATCCGGGAATCATCGTTCCCTTTATTTTAGCTTCGATTGGATTAACACTGAGTATTGGTTTAACAGCTTCATCCATTGCGATCATGGGCTCAGTACCTGCAGAAAAGGGCGGTGCGGCAGGTTCACTTGAAAGTACAGGTTATGAACTGGGTACAGGACTAGGTATTACTTTATTTGGTGTTTTCATGGCCTATATATTTGGCAGTCATCTTCAAGTGCCGTCAGATTTAACTGCTGTTTTAGCAGAAAAAGCCAGACTTTCGATTGGTGATACCTATTTAGTGGCGAGCCAGTTACCCGTTGAACAAGGTACAGCATTGATTAACGCAGGTAAAATTGCCTTCAGTTCAGCTCATGTTAATTTATTATTAACAGCAGGGATTATCATCGGGATACTCTCCATTGTGGTATTTTTTATGCTAGCTAAATATCGAGATGAGAATTCATTGTGATGAAATTTATTTGAGGATCATCAAACAGAATGGTTAAGTTCAGACATCAATTTATCTTAAATTTATGGTTTAAATTAAGCCGTATTAATCTGAACTTAACACATTATAAATGAGTTGATGTCTTACGATTTAGTTGAATAGTAAAACAGCTGCCACCTAAGTTTTTGGATTTAGAATAATAAATATGACCTTGGTGTGCTTCAATAATTGCATCAATCACTGCCAAGCCTAATCCAGTACCGCCATCTAGACATGATCTAGAGTCTTCCAGTCGATAGAAGGGTTTGAACAGGTGTTTAAGATGCGATTCATCAATACCAGGACCTTCATCTTCAAACGTCAATACCCAATGTTCTGCTGTGGTTACAGATGTAATATTTATTTTTCCAGCATTCGAATATCTTAGAAAGTTAGAGAACAATGCAATAAAGACCTGTTCCATCCTTCTTATATCAACGCAAACCAATTTATCCGTCAAATTTAAAACAATAGTTAAACCTTTAACATGAAACCGTTCATTAAACATCTGCAGACATTTTTCAATACTATTTTTTAAATTGGTCTTTTCTAGTTCTAATCGTAATTGTTTATTTTCAATAAGTGTCAGTGTCCGTAAATCTTCCACAAGGTAAGATAAGCCTTCGACTTGGTTCAATAAGCTTAGGTGTAAAGCTTTATCGGCAATAAATATACCATCGACAATACCTTGCAAGCGACCTTGTAATATTGTCACAGGTGTTCGTAATTCATGTGCAATTGCAGCATTCCAAACAGTTGAATTCTTAACTGATACTTCAAGTTGGTTTGCCATTTCATTGAAGTTCTCAATAAGAGACTTGATTTCATGTGGAATATCATGATGTGGCTGTTTAATTCTGAGTGCTAAATTGCCTTGTTGAATTTGTTGAATAACATCTGCTAAATCACTAATTGGCTGTGTATAGCGTTTTCCATATTTAAAGGCGAGGATAGTAGAAAGAAAAAAGCCTGTTAATAGCACTAAAAACAGCCAGATAAAGTCAACGGAGGTAACTGAAAATTCATTTGAATTAATAACTTGTGTATTTAGAAAACCTATTTTTATCGCCCAGCTATAAACAAAATAGCCAATCATGAAAGATAACAGCGTAATGCCTAAATTGAATAGGCTCATCATGATAATAAACTGGAAGTTAATTCCAACAGAATTTTTAAAAAAGTTAAATTTCATGATTTTGATCTAAGCGATACCCCACGCCACGGACATTGATTAAGCTGTCATTAAAAAGTAAACATGTATTCTTTTCCGAATTGGTTTGATACTCTCTCCACCCATTGCTCTATTTTATCAGCTGTCATGACTTGAAAATCTCGCCAATAATATTTCATCTGCTTCCA
>NZ_VOXZ01000023.1:0-32762 GCF_013420455.1 Acinetobacter sp. YH01004 | reverse complement strand
CATTTGATAATGGCAAAGAATTTTCCGAACACAAAAGAATTACTGATGCTGGCATAGAGACGTATTTTGCTGATCCTTACAAGTCTATTCAGCGAGCTAGAAATGAAAATACGAATGGTTTAATCCGGCAATATCTGCCAAAATCATCATCGTTTGATGACGTGTCAAACGAACAAATAGAGCAGATAGAATTTGCACTCAACCATCGTCCTAGAAAAACCCTAGGTTGGTATACACCGAGTGAAGTTATGTCTAGTTTTTATACTGTTGCACTTGCCGCTTGAATCCGCCGAAAATAAAAAGCGAAAAGAAAAATATAAGAAAGAAAAAGAGAATGGCTTAGACGATTGCATGCAGCAAAACTGCTACATGCAACAGATCGAAAAAAGAAAGTTAAATGCTGGTTGCCTTGCGCTGTGGGCGAGGGCTTAAACGACACAACAACTCATAGCCAATCGTACCATTGGCTGTGGCAACATCATCCACCAAACGGTGTTTGCCCCATAGTTCAACTTGTGTGCCTAATTCAACGTCTAAACCTGTGACATCAATGGCAATCATATCCATAGACACACGACCAAGTACAGGCGTTAATTTTGTACCAATCGCAACAAAATTTGGCTGCACAAATGTACGTGGATAACCATCGCCATAGCCAATTGAAACAATCGCAATTTGCATGGCTTGTTCTGCAGTAAAGGTTGAAACGTAGCCGACGTGTTCGCCTGCATCAATTTCATTTAGTGCGATCACTTCTGCGCTTAAAGTCATCACAGGCTTTAAGTCGAGTGTATGCACATTATGTGCGGCAAAAGGCGTTGCACCGTAAAGCATAATGCCTGGGCGTACATAATCAAAATGCAATTCGGGATAACGATAGATTGCAGCAGAGTTACAGCAAGAAGCAAGAATAGGGCTGCAATTGTCTTTGACATGCAAAAATTGCGCGACTTGTTGATCATTTAAAGCATGATCACCATCGGCATTGGCAAAATGCATGGTCAACACACAGGTAAAACCTTCGGCTTTGAGCATGTGAATCACATCAATAATTTCAGGAATTTTAAAACCTAAACGATTCATGCCGCTGTTGAGTTTGACCCAGACTTTTAAGCCTTGTGTGATGTAATCAGCTTTATGTTGTAGCAGCCAGTCGAGCTGTGCTTGATGATGCACCACACATTCTAATTTGTGTGCTAACACACTTTGCATTTCATCGGCAGAAAAAACACCTTCAATCAGGGTGATGGGCTGCGTATATCCCAATTCACGAATTTCTAAGGCTTCTTCAACGCAAGCGACACCAAAGGCATCGCTGTCTTTTAAGGCTGCTAAGCAGTCTTTTACACCATGTCCGTAAGCATTGGCCTTGACCATGCTAACAATTTTTGCTGTTGGGGCAAGTTGTTTGACACGGTTTAAATTATATTGCAGTGCCTGACTGTCAATATAAACTGTTGCTTGGCGCACCCTAAATACTCCTTGGGAATGACAATTGGTAATTTGTGTTAGATACACTGTGGAGTGATAAATAAATACTAAAAATAGTTCTATTTAAAAATATTCACTATTGTAGACCTATCAACCTCAAATAGACATGAACATTTAAGTTTTTGATCATAAATTAATTTAAGATCGAAAAATCTATTAGGTTATTGATTGCAAATAATTTGTAAAAGTTTCAGACTTTATTTTTCATATAAAACTATACGTTCTAAAAGCTATTATGGTGTTAGATGCTCTCACTCAGGAAATTCTAAACTGTACGAGTTATGGCAAGATTCAGATGATTGTGGAGAGTGGGTTCGTAATTTAAATGAACTCAAAGAGAGATTAAACAATGCATTTTAAACTTGGATATGTTGAATAAATAATGAAAATATTTTGTTATCTGGGATGGAGTACTTTATTTTTTTGTCAGTCAGTTATGGCTTGTATGCCACATTCACCCAATGACGTTTTTATTGCCCGTTACCAAGGTTCACTGGCAGTACAGGAGAGTTCAGACTTCATTTTTGAACTCAGTTCAGGTCAATTTATTTTTCGCTCAATACTAGATGAGGTTAAATATAAAAAGCCTACTCAATGGTACAGTGGATTTTCAGGTAAAAGTACAGCTAAAAACCAATTAATTATTGGTTTAGCTTATGCACCAGATGGTGCTAAACCCCAGCAATATCAAGTAGTTTCATTTGCAACATTAAACTGTAAGAATGACCAGCTTGTTTTATCTAAACCGATTGTCCCATTTTTAGCTTGGAATAAGCAGACCTCAAATTGTTCTACAGTCGATAGATCAGAGGTTGGGATTTTAGATGGTTTTATAGACTATGATCAGACACATTATTTGGCGCAACTGCAACAAAAGTATCCGACATGCAAGCAATTAAATAAAGCATTTCCATCACTTGAAATGGAAGAAAATAGTCAAGATTATAATTTACTCTCAAGTTGGAAACTATGGTGGGCAAAGTTAATAAGTCAGATTAAAACATGGTTTTAATAAAAAAGAGCAATGCAAGCATTACTCTTCATCATCATACTGAGCATAATACTCAGGAGATAAGTTACTAAAACGCGTATATTGCCCTTCAAAAGCAAGACGTACCGTACCAATTGGGCCGTTACGCTGTTTACCAATAATAATTTCGGCAGTACCTGCTTCTTTAGATTCTTTATTGTAAACTTCGTCGCGGTAAATAAACATGATTAAATCCGCATCCTGCTCAATTGCACCAGATTCACGCAAGTCAGACATCACAGGACGTTTGTTGGGGCGGTTCTCTAATGAGCGGTTGAGCTGTGACAAAGCAATCACAGGGCAGTTCATCTCTTTGGCCAAGGCTTTTAAGCTACGTGAAATTTCTGAGATTTCGCCGACACGGTTATCGCCCATGCCTGGGACTTTCATTAACTGCAAATAATCGACCATGATACAGCCAATTTTACCGCCATGTTGTTTGGCAATGCGTCGCGCACGTGCACGTACTTCCGTAGGCGGCAGGGCAGATGAGTCATCAATATACAAATGCTTTTCTTGCAGTTGTAAAATCGTGCCTGTGACTTTTGACCATTCATCGCCACTGAGTTTACCTGAACGTAAATTCCCTTGATGCACTTTGCCGTATGCAGAAATTAAACGCATTGCGATTGAGTCTGCAGGCATTTCCATAGAGTAGACAAGGGCAGGCAAATCATTGTTAAACAAAACACTTTCGACCAAGTTCATGGCAAAGGTGGTTTTACCCATAGATGGACGCGCAGCGACAATAATCAAGTCACCCGCTTGCATGCCCGAAGTTTTATTATCTAACTCCACAAAGCCTGTGGTTAAGCCTGTGATGTTACCTTCCATTTTAGAAAGTTCATCAAGTTTGTCGAATACATCGGCAACCACGCTCGAAATGGCTTTTGGGCCTTGTGCTTTGGCATTGTTATTATGTTGTTCGGCAATTTGGAAAATATTGGTTTCGGCCAAGTCTAAAATTTCACTTACGCTACGACCTTTGGTGTCATAGGCATTTTGTAAAATTTCAGAACTGACTTTAATCATGTTTCTGAGGGTCGAGAATTCTTTAATTTTCGTGGCATAGGTTTCTAGGTTATAAAAACTAGAAGGCGAGTCTGCCATGAGCTGCATTAAGTATTCTTCCCCGCCTGCAGCTTCAAGTAAATTTTGTTTAATCAGCCAGTCATTCACCAATACGGCATCATAAGGTGAGTTTTCTTTAGACAAAGAATCAATGGCGCGGAAAATATATTTGTGGCGTGTCGCGTAAAAATCAGATTCTTGTAGCACATCACCCACTTGTTCAAAAGATTCGGCCACAGTCATTAACGCAGCCAAAACAGCTTGTTCGATGGCTAAGTTATGCGGTGGGGTACGAAACTCTTTAAGCGGGCTGTTCTCATTTGGTTTTAGATCAGACTTTGCAGTATGTTGCTTTGCGCTAGCAGTCGCCTGTGACATATAAATCCCTGATTTTTAAAACAGTAAATGCTGAATAATGCACGGGGGATAGAACTTGAAACTCATATTCTTTCCACTTCCCGATGATACGCCCTCTAGAAAAAAAAGCGAGTAGATTTTGGTGAAGGATAAGTCAAAGCGTATAGATCGATTTAGGAAAATTGTACTAACTGTATATTCTAAAGACAAAAAAAGAGCATGCGATTAGGCATGCTCTTTTCTTTTGCAGAAAATTACTCAGATACGATAGTAACGAGAACTTCAGCAACAACATCATGGTGCAATTGGATTGCGATGTTGAATTCACCAGTGTGACGAAGCGCACCGTTTGGTAAACGAACTTCTGCACGGTCAACTTCAAGACCAGCATTCGTTAACGCGTCAGCGATGTCACGAGTACCGATAGAACCGAAAAGTTTACCTTCATCACCAGCTTTAGCAGTGATTACGATGTTAACTTCGTTCAATTGGTCAGCACGTGCTTGAGCAGCAGCTAAAATTTCAGCTTCTTGCTTCTCAAGTTCAGCACGACGAGCTTCAAATGCTGCAGTGTTTGCTTCAGTTGCAGCAACTGCTTTACCTTGAGGGATCAAGTAGTTACGGCCGTAACCAGCTTTAACTGAAACTTTATCGCCTAATTTACCAAGGTTCTTAATGCGTTGTAATAAGATAATATCCACAGCTCAACCTCACTTATGATTGTCAGTGTAAGGGATCAACGCTAAGTAGCGAGCTTGTTTAATAGCAAGCGCTAATTGACGTTGGTAACGAGCTTTAGTACCTGTAATACGGCTAGGAACAATCTTGCCATTTTCAGTGATGTACTGTTTTAGTGTATCGATATCTTTGTAGTCGATGTACGTAACGTTCTCAGCTGTAAAGCGGCAGAACTTGCGACGACGGTAAAAACGTGCCATTGATGTTCTCCTTAAGCTTCAGCAGAGTCTTGGTTAGCGTGTTGTGCTTCTTCACGTTGAGCTTTACGCGCACGTTTTTCTTCAGCACTCTTAGCCAATAATGACTCTTCAGTGATAGCGTTTTCACGACGGATGATCAAGCTACGAAGGATCGCGTCGTTATAACGGAACAATTCTTCTAACTCGTCAAGCGTAGTTTGACCACATTCAACGTTCATAAGAATGTAGTGCGCTTTGTGAATTTTGTTAATTGGGTAAGCCAATTGACGACGGCCCCAATCTTCTAAACGGTGAATTTGACCTTCAGCTTCTTTGATGTGAGTTAGGTAACGTTCTACCATACCCACAACTTGATCGCTTTGGTCTGGGTGTACCAAAAGTACGATTTCGTAGTGACGCATTGTCAGCTCCTTACGGTTTATGCAGCCCCTGACTAAATTGAGCCAGAAGCAAGGAGTCACAACCGAAGTTGTGTCGCAAAATTGCGAAGCGTGAATTTTAGAGCTTTTACCAAGTAAATACAAGGCTTGGTCTAAGAAAAGATCGGCTTGGGTAAAAAGGGAATGTAATATTTTGCATCTATGATTGGAATTTAAATTTTATACTTTGTATTTGTATGTCACTAACTTTTAGAGTGTTTAATTCGAAAATTATTAAGGACGAATAAATCAAAGACAGATAAATTGTTATTATTTAAATATTGAAGTGTGGAGAGGGTAGGCACTCCATTAAAAGATAGAGCTAAACTCTATCTTTTAAAAAAGTATGATTTGCGTGCTTGGTGCGGTTGCTGTAAAGCTAAAACATAAACTCACAACAGTAATTAAAATAACCGAAAATAGGAAAAAGCGTTTTGCCCATAATTGATCATTTTCTGCTTTGAAGCCAATGACGCCAATATAGAACCAATAAATACAAAGTGCATTCAAAATAACCAGATATAGCCAGTTTGCATAACCAAATACAAACAGTCCATTCATGGCAACGGTAAATAACACCACATAAATTAGTGATTCAATTTTCGTTCGTAAAATTGAACGAGCAACTGGCAAAATTGGAATCCCCGCATTTTTGTAATCATCAAAACGGTAAATTGCAATCGCCCAAGAGTGGGGCATTTGCCAAAGTGCATAACCTAAAAAGATAAGTAGTGCAGCTAAGTCAAATTGATTTGCAACAGCGGTATAACCAATGACAGGTGGGCTTGCGCCTGAAATACTGCCAATAATGGTTTGATGAATTGTTGTGCGTTTGGTCCATAGACTGTAAAAGCCGACATAAACCACGAAACCAATCAGTGCAAAAAGAAAAGCGTATGCGTTAACTCCAAACCATAAAATGCTAAAACCAATTATGCCCAATACCACTGAATAAATCAGCGCAATAGGAACAGAAACAGTTTTTTTCACTAAAGCACGGTTTTGTGTGCGTTGCATTTTTTGGTCGATGTCTTGGTCAATAATATTGTTGACCACACATCCTGAGGCGACAACAAGCGTTGTACCAAGCAGAGTAAGCAGTAGGAGAAGGAAATCTACAGAACCTTGGGCAGCTACAAAGTAGCCACCCAAAGTGGTAATAAAATTACCAAAGAGAATTCCTGGCTTTGTCAGGAATAAATACTTTTTCAGCATGACAACCAGTTTAGATCATCATGTTGTAGTGTAGGTAGTTCATGATCCATACAGAACCAACCAAAAGGATGGCAATGGTCAGAATGGTATACACGAATGCAATCACGTTCCAACGTTGCTCTGAAGAAGAATTCATATGCAAGAAATAAATTAATTGAATAAGAATCTGAGCAACTGCTGTAATCGAAATAACAGTAATCAAAATACCACGGCCAAAACCACCTGCCATAACCATACCAAAAGGAATAATGGTAAGGATAACAGAAAGGATAAAGCCAATCGTATATTGCTTAGTGTTACCGTGTGATGCACCAGCAGAGTTGTGATCGTGACTCATTAGAGAACTCCCATCAAGTAAACTACGCTGAATACACAGATCCAAACGATGTCAAGGAAGTGCCAGAACAAGCTTAGGCAAGCTAAACGACGCATGTTCGGAATAGTCAAACCATATTTCTTGATTTGAACCATTAACACGATCATCCAAACTAAACCTGAAGTTACGTGAATACCGTGCGTACCAACCAAAGTAAAGAACGCAGATAAGAACGCACTCGCACTTGGACCATGTCCAGCGTGAACTAAATGGTTGAACTCATAAAGTTCCATACCAATAAAGATCGCACCGAAAACCCAAGTCACGCCTAACCAAGTTAGAACTTTAGCAACATCTTTCTTGTAAGCAGCTAAAACGGCAAAACCGAAAGTTACAGAAGAAATCAACAGGGCAAAAGTTTCTGTTAAAACGAAGCCTAATGACTCGCCAAACAAATCTTTAGCTGTTGGAGTGCCTACTGGAACGTGGCTACTTAATACAGCGAACGCGATGAAAAGTGTACCAAAAATTACAAGGTCACTCATCAAGTAGGTCCAGAAACCAAAGACGGTGATGTCTGTATCATCGTGGTGATGATCATCATGTCCGTGGTTGTCGTGATGAAGTACTTCAGCCATGTCTTAGTCCTTCTTCAAGTGTTTTTCAAGGATCGCATAGCGTTCGTTTTCAATACGCTCAACTTCAGCAGCAGGAACATAGTAGTCCACTTTCTTCGTGAAAGAACTCACGATGAAGCTGATGATTGCCGCAATGAACGTAACGATTGCTAGCCACCAAATATGCCAGATTAATGCGAAGCCCATAGTTGTAATAAACATTGCAATTATGAAGCCAGCTGCACGGTTAGTTGGCATATGGACATCTTCATACTTAGTTGGACGAGCGTATGCAACACCATTTTCTTTGTCAGTCCAGAAAGTATCAATACCATTGATCTTTGGAAGGTGAGCAAAGTTATAGAACGGTGCTGGAGAAGAAGTAGCCCACTCAAGCGTACGGCCATCCCATGGATCTCCAGTAAGGTCTAAGCGTTGGTTGCGTTGTAGGAAGCCAACCACAATCTGCATAACGAAGCAGAATAGACCAATAGCAATTAACACAGAACCGAAGAACGCAATTGCCAAGTATGGATCCCATTCTGGGTTGTCATATGTATTCAAACGACGAGTCATACCCATGAAACCAAGGATATAAAGTGGCATGAATGCAAAGTAGAAACCGAAGAACCAGAACCAGAATGCTGCTTTACCCCAAGTTTCATTGAGTCTCCAACCAAACATTTTTGGCCAGTAGTAAATGATACCTGCGAACATCGCGAATACTACACCACCAATAATTACGTTATGGAAGTGAGCAATTAGGAATAAAGAGTTGTGTACAAGGAAGTCCGCTGGTGGAACTGCCATTAATACACCTGTTAAACCACCGATACCAAAAGTCACAAGGAAGCCAAGTGTCCAAAGCATTGGGGTAGTGTAGGTAATACGACCCTTGTACATGGTGAATAACCAAGAGAAGATTTTCACACCAGTAGGAATCGCAATAATCATGGTCATGATACCGAAGAACGCGTTAACGTTGGCACCTGCACCCATGGTAAAGAAGTGGTGAACCCATACAACAAGTGATAACACACCAATTGCAACAGTTGCGTACACCATTGATTTGTAACCGAACAATGTTTTGCGAGCAAAAGTCGCAGTTACTTCTGAGTAAATACCAAATGCTGGTAATACTAAGATATAAACTTCTGGGTGACCCCATGTCCAAATCAAGTTTACATACAACATTGGGCTACCACCCATGTCGTTCGTAAAGAAGTGGAAACCGAAGTAACGGTCAAGCGTTAACATTGCAATTGTCGCAGTTAAAACTGGGAATGTTGCAATGATAAGTACCGCAGTAACTAATGTTGTCCAAGTGAAAACAGGCATGTCCATAAGTTTCATGCCAGGCGCACGCATTTTGATGATGGTAACGAAGAAGTTAACACCAGTAAGAAGCGTACCTAGACCAGAAACCTGAAGTGCCCAAATATAGTAGTCAACACCAACACCTGGAGAATATTCGATACCAGATAGAGGAGGATAAGCCATCCAACCTGTAGCAGCGAATTCACCCAATGCAAGTGAAACCATCATTAAACCTGCAGCACCAGCGAATAACCAGAAGCTTAAAGAGTTTAATAACGGGAAGGCTACGTCACGAGCACCAATCTGTAATGGTACAGAGATGTTCATTAAGCCAACAACAAGACCCATTGCCACGAAGAAGATCATGATCACACCGTGTGCGGTGAAAATCTGGTCATAGTGTTCTGGGTGTAAATAGCCTTCACCACCACCTTTCGCAAGGAACTGTTGAAGACGCATCATGATCGCATCTGCGAAGCCACGAAGTAACATGACTACAGATACAAAGATATACATGATACCAATTTTTTTATGGTCTACAGATGTGAACCATTCGTTCCACAAGTAGCCCCATTTTTTGAAGTAGGTAATACCAGCAATCGCTGCAAGACCACCTAAGATCATCGCTGCAACAGTTACCAATACGATTGGATCGTAAGGAATTGCATCTGGACCTAACTTACCTAATAAGCTCATGTCTTATTCCCCTTGAGAAGCAGTCGCATGTTCAACTGCTACATGAGTTTCAGAAGCAGGCGCTTCACCAGCCACTACAGGAGCTGAATGGTCAGCACCATGGTAGTTACTCATATAGTTATTGATCACTGATTCAAACAAGCCTTGCTCAACAGAAGAGTAATAAGTCACAGGATGTGGCTGAGTCTTATATGGACCTTCTTTTAAAGCCGTTGCAGCAAGTTTTTTCTCTAATTCAGTTTTGGCGTTACGAACCATTGCATCAATTTGTTTCTGTGAACGGTTACCGTCACGTAAAGAAGCAAATTCAGCTTGATCTAAAACTGTTTTTTGAACAGCTTGAGGATTGATAGTCGTACCTTGACCTGCTTTAACAGCTGTTACCCATTGCTCAAAATCAGCTTGAGTTACAGAGTGAGCTTTAAAGCGCATTTGCGAGAAACCATAACCTGAGTAGTTAGATGAGAAACCACGGAATTCGCCCGTGTTGTCTGCTAAAACGTTCAAGTGAGTTTGCATACCCGCCATTGCATAAATCTGACCAGATAATGCAGGGATAAAGAACGAGTTCATTGTGAAGTTAGATGTTAAACGTAAGCTTACAGGCGTTTGCTCTGGGAAGCGTAATTCGTTAACAGTAGCAATGTTCTGTTCTGGGTAGATGAAGATCCATTTAAATTGTTCAGCAATAACTTGAACAGTTAAAGGAGCTTTTTCGGATTCTAGCGGACGGTAAGGGTCGTACTTGTGGGAACCCCACCAAGTTAACCAAGCTAAAATACAAATAATAATAACAGGTATACCCCATACTACAATTTCAATTGCAGTAGAGTGTGACCATGTTGGTTGATAGTCTGCGTCTTTATTCGATGCGCGATATTTCCAACCGAACCACAATGCCATAATTGCAGATGGAATAACCACCAATAGCATTAGGTAAATCGCAGTCATCATCAGGTTACTTTGACCTGCTGCAACTGGACCTTTTGAGTTCAGAAGTACTAAATCACCGCCACACCCAGTTAAGAGTGCAGCCATCGTAGATAAAGACAATACAGCTAAAATCGTTTGTCTCATTTTACAACCTCGGTGAAGAGTCCCATTCCCTAATTTAATATGGGATAGCGATTAAAGTGTCGCATGATTAAAAAGACATCAAAAAAGATGAAAAAGTCTTCTTAATCATCGGACACCGCTACGTTGTAGGGCATTATGCCTGATATCGACAAACTAAGCTACACATAAAGCGGCTTTAAGTGGAGGGAATGAAAACCAATTTTTATACTCGGAATTATTTGTGTTAATTTTAATTTATTTATATTTATCAATATTATAAGAAAAAAGGGATGATCAATCATCCCTGAATAAATAAAATCAAATTATTGCTTTACGACTTTGGTTTTGGCGAGTTTATCGTGCAAAGCCTGTCGTTTTGCACCAAATGCAAAGCCATAATCTAAAATTGTGATGAAGGGCATAAACATCATATTCAAAATAATGAAAATGATAGAGCGAATAGTAAACACACGCATTAGGCTGACTTTTTCATCGGTTTCAGCATCGACAATCTTAATTTTAGTCAGACGTTTGCCAATACTTTGTCCAGTTTTAGCCAGCAGGAAGGCTTGTATGCCCAGCATAATCAATAAATAAATTGCCACCGCTTGCCAAGCTTGCATTGGAATGAGCTGAAAGAGTTCAGTTTGCAATTGCATGGCTTGATCAGACGTTGTCGCTGCCTGCATTTTTTGTTGTAAACCAGACAATTGTTCAAACTGGTCCGCATTTAAGAAAAAAGAGGGAAGTGCTGCTGCAGGCAACCATAACAACATGTCTATAATTTTGGCTAAAGCACGTTGGTTAATGCTCGCCAATTCATTTTTTGTTGCCTGTGTTCTTGAATTTGATGATGCTGAGCTTGGTCGTGATGTGTTTGTAGCCGTGTAATCTGTATTTTGAAAAGGTGAATGTTCAGGGGCAGGTGGTGTGCTGACGTAGCCTTGTGGTTCATATACAAGTTTACCTTGGGTGAGTTCACCTAAAGCTTTCCATTCGCTCATGCCTTGGTGCCAAGCCAAATCTGTCAGCAACACTTGTTGGCTGGCGAGCATTTGGTTGAGCTGCTCTAAGGTGTATGGCCCAGCTTGTTGATTATTTCGTGCCAAGTAAATTTGCATAAATATAAAATCTCAAAAAATGAATTTGAAAAAAAACCCACGCAGGTGCATGGGTTTTCTTTTAACACGTTTTACTACGCTTGTTGAGCTTTTTCTTCAGAAAGGAAGAACCAAGTGTCTAAAACTGAGTCTGGGTTTAAAGATACAGATTCAATACCTTGTTCCATTAACCAACGTGCAAGGTCAGGGTGATCTGAAGGGCCTTGACCACAGATACCGACATATTTACCTGCTTTACGGCATGCGTGAATTGCCATAGAAAGTAATGCTTTCACTGCAGGGTCACGTTCATCGAACAGGTGAGAAACAATGCCTGAGTCACGGTCTAAACCAAGTGTTAACTGAGTTAAGTCATTTGAGCCGATAGAGAAACCATCGAAGTGCTCAAGGAATTGTTCAGCCAACAATGCGTTGGTTGGTAATTCACACATCATGATCACTTTCAGACCATTTTCACCACGTTTTAAACCATTCAGCGCAAGCAATTCGATCACACGTTTTGCTTCAGCAACGGTACGTACAAATGGAATCATAATTTGTACGTTGGTTAAGCCCATTTCGTCACGTACTTTTTTCAAGGCACGACATTCAAGCTCGAAGCAGTCACGGAAATTGTCAGACACATAACGACTTGCACCACGGAAGCCCAACATTGGGTTTTCTTCTTCTGGCTCATATAACTTACCACCAATTAAGTTTGCGTATTCGTTTGATTTGAAGTCAGACATACGCACAATCACTGGTTTGTCAGCGAATGCAGCAGCAAGGGTAGAAATACCTTCAACCAATTTTTCTACATAGAATTCGATTGGCGATGAATAGCCCGCAGTACGCGCCATAACTGCTGCACGTGTTTCACGTGGTAAGCTGTCAATATTAAGCAATGCTTTAGGATGCACACCAATCATACGGTTGATGATGAATTCTAAACGTGCAAGACCAATCCCTTCGTTTGGAATTTGAGCAAAGTCAAATGCGCGGTCTGGGTTACCAACGTTCATCATGATTTTGAACGGAAGTTTAGGCATAGATTCGATTGAGTTCTTTTGAACTTCAAAATCTAAAGCACCTTCATAAATGAAACCTGTGTCGCCTTCGGCGCAAGAAACTGTAACTTCCTGACCATCAGTCAAAACTTCAGTTGCATTACCACAACCTACAATTGCAGGTACGCCTAATTCACGGGCAATAATTGCAGCGTGACAAGTACGACCACCGCGGTTAGTGACAATTGCAGCAGCACGTTTCATCACTGGTTCCCAGTCTGGATCAGTCATGTCTGAAACAAGAACGTCACCTTCCTGAACTTTGTCCATTTCTTTAATAGACGTTACAACGCGGACTCTACCAGAACCGATACGCTGACCAATTGAACGACCTTCACAAATGACCGTACCTTTTTGTTTCAATAGGTAGCGTTCCATAGTACCGACGTTTTCACGGCTTTTTACAGTTTCAGGACGTGCTTGAACGATGTAGATTTGACCGTCATCACCATCTTTTGCCCATTCAATATCCATAGGCGCTTGATAATGTTCTTCAATAATTAACGCTTGTTTCGCTAATTCTTGTAGTTCGTGATCATTTAAAGAGAACTGTTGGCGATCTTGTTTTTCAACATCGACCACAACTACAGATTTACCAGCCGCGCCTTCTTCACCATAAATCATTTTTTGGTGTTTAGAGCCAAGGTTACGACGTAAAACTGAGTGTTTGCCTGCTTTTAATAAAGGCTTAGAAATATAGAATTCATCTGGGTTAACTGCACCCTGAACCACCATTTCACCCAAACCATAAGAAGCAGTAATGAATACAGCATCACGGAAACCAGATTCTGTATCTAGGGTAAACATTACACCAGCAGCGCCAGTTTCTGAACGTACCATACGTTGTACGCCTGCAGACAAAGCAACGACATCGTGGTCAAAGTTTTGGTGTACACGGTAAGAAATCGCGCGGTCGTTGTACAAAGATGCAAAAACTTCTTTAATGGCAATTAATACGTTGTCAATGCCACGGATGTTTAGGAATGTTTCTTGCTGACCTGCGAAAGATGCGTCTGGTAGATCTTCTGCAGTTGCAGATGAACGAACGGCAACCGCGATGTTTGGGTTGCCGTTAGAGAGTGCTTCAAAAGCAACTCGGATTTCTTGTTCTAGTGATGCAGTAAGCGGAGTGTCGACAATCCATTGACGAATTTTTGCACCAGTTTCAGCAAGCGCATTCACGTCATCTACATTGAGTGTTTTTAGCTCTGCTTGAATTTTAGCGTTTAGGCCACTTTGCTCGAGAAATTCACGATAAGCAGCAGCTGTTGTTGCAAAGCCACCTGGTACCGATACACCAGCATTAGATAAGTGGCTGATCATTTCGCCCAAAGATGAGTTTTTCCCACCCACGAGCTCAACATCGTGTTTCCCTAATTTTTCCAGACCAATTACGCGCGCTTCCAAAGTTGTTACTCCACTTTTGCAGTATTAATCACTATCTTGTCATGAAATTATAATAAATCTACTTAGCAATTTGGTTTTACTAAGCGACAGTCATGTAAGATCGGTTTACTATAAAGATTATATAGCACTAAGACAAATGTTTAAGGAGAATTTTAATGTCAGATGGTAAACAAATTAAGCGGAGTGTTTTTTTTATTTCCGATGGAACTGCAATTACGGCTGAAACCCTTGGACATTCACTCTTAGCGCAATTTCCAAATGTGGACTTTGATATTCATATTCATCCTTATATTACGTCTGAAGAAGCGGCTATGAATGTGGTGGCAGAGATTAATGCCCGAGCACAAATTGATGGTCAATTACCTTTGGTGTTTGATACCTTGGTTGACCAATATGTGCGTGACATTATCAACACTGCCAAAGCAATTAATTTAGATGTATTTGAAGGCTTAATTAGTAAGCTTTCTGAAGAGTTAGGAACACCACCAACCACTTTGGTCGGGCAGACGCATGCCGTAACAGATTCTGAATCTTACAAGGCACGTATTGATGCGGTGCATTTTGCCTTAGATAACGATGATGGCGCACGTACACGTCATTACGACAAGGCCGATCTGATTCTGATTGGGGTGTCGCGTTCGGGTAAAACGCCAACTTCCATCTACCTTTCTTTACAGTTCGGGATTCGTGTGGCGAACTATCCATTGACTGAAGAAGACCTCGATGACAACCGTTTGCCAGCCGTATTAAAGCCGCATAAACATAAGTTATTTGGCTTGATGATTGATGCTGAACGCCTTGTGGCAATTCGTACTGAACGTAAAGCCAATAGCCGTTATGCAAGTTTTAATCAATGCCAAATGGAATTGCGTGCGATTGAAGGTATTTATATTTCAGAAGGGATTAAATATTTAAATGTTTCAGAAATGTCGATTGAAGAAATTTCAACACGTGTTTTACAAATGACAGGTTTAAAACGTCGTATTGGTTAATGAAACTATATGTATTAAAAGAGCCAAAATTTTATTTTGGCTCTTTTTTATTGGATTTAAATAGAATAAAAATCAAGCTACTATTTATTTAAATGATAATGCTTTTAGTGTGACTTAAAATGTAGTGATAATGGTATCAATTGGATGTTCTTGTCCATCAATACTATGCACGCTATGTGCACAGACTTTGACAATTGGCCAAGTAATCAAATGGCAATTTTCGCGTTGTAAAGCTGAATAATAATGATCAGATTTAAAATAGCGTTGATGTGTATCTGCAATGTTTGGTGTGAGTTGACGTTTAAGCCACGTGTCTTTGACTTGAGCATCTAAAAAGCGTAAAGCCAAAATATTTTTGACGCGGTTATTAAACAAACGTCGATTTTTAAACACTAAAGGATGGCTAATTAGGCGATGGATGCCACGTTCTGTACTTGGCAGGACAAAATGCGGTGCAATTTGAAAGACTTGAACAGATGTCGCTTGCTGACAAATTCTATCGAGTTGTGCCACGCTGTCCTGATTTGCACCAATAACTGCAACGCGTAAACCTGTGAAGTCATGCTGTTTGATTTCAGTTGCAGGAATGCATTCGCCTTGGAATTCTTGAAAATCTGCCAAGCAGTTTTGAAAAGCGTGTCTATGTACGTCGTGTTTAGGACTGACCATGCTGAATCTCTTGATTTATTCATTTTATAAATTAGAACATTTACTCTATTTTGTTGGGACAGTACTGTTTGGTAAAGTCTTTTGTGCAGGCGAGCCAGTCATTCCTAAAGATTGAAAATTAATTCAACTGAGATTTAAGCGGGAGAAAACAAGAAAATACAAATTTTTTGTAATTATAATTATTTACACTCTTAGTCAGAAGTTGGTAAAGGAGATGTTAATTTATTGATAATAATAGAATTATTTTTAACGCAAGCAGAGTTTGGTTTTATGATCCATGAATATGAATCTAAATCAATATTAGAGGCTTCACCTGCACCATAGGCAACTCTATCGCCATTTTTATACGTTTTATTATCTACGACTAATACATCATTTCTCGAATCCCAGTAAGCTTGTTGAGTCGCAAAAATAGGAAGAAAATTCGTCTGGTTTGCTGTGAAATACAAGCATTTTCCTTCAAGGGTAATTATTGCTTCACTGTAGCTAGCATTACTTCCATCACCTGAATATTGTAGTTTTGGTATGATGATTTCTGTTTGATTATTCAGTGACGATTCAGAACAGCCTAGCACTGTAAACAAAGTGCCAAAGAAAACGGGTAGAAGCTTCTGTTTAAAAATTAACATATGATCCAATAATACCTTAAGAATTTAGTTACCTTACAGCCCTTGATTTGGCTGTAAGGTGTGTTGAATGAATTAAATATTTTTCTTCATTTGCATGAGTAAATCAAAGTTGTATAAGCGTTTTTCTGTGTCATAGATATCACAGGAAAAAATAAACTCATCGACATCATACTTTGCCAATAAGTTTTCTAATCCTGCTTTGACTGTAGCCTTAGAACCAATTTGTGCCATGCCATAAAAACTATCGACGGACATTTTTTCTGCAGGCGACCACAAACCTTCCATACTTTCGACAGGAGCTTTGAGTTTTAGGCTTTGTCCACGCATTAAACCTAAAACACGCTGATAGGCACTAGTCGCCAAAAATTCTGCTTCTTGGTCGGTATCTGCAACCACTGTTGGCACACCCATAGACACATAAGGCCGCTCTAAATATTCTGAAGGCTCAAAATTGTCACGATATAACTGAATGGCTTGAGCAAGCATACGCGGGGCGAAGTGTGAGGCAAATGAGTAGGGTAGTCCTAATTTTGCAGCAAGTTGTGCGCTAAATAAACTTGAACCAAGCAACCATACAGGAACGTGTGTCCCTTGTCCTGGCGTAGCAACAATACGTTGTTGTGGTTCAGCATCTTTAAAGTAATGCAAAATTTCTAAAACATCTTGCGGAAATTGATCTTCAGTGTCCTGTCGCCCACGACGCAGCGCACGCATGGTCACTTGATCTGTGCCTGGTGCGCGACCTAAACCGAGTTCAATACGGTTAGGATATAAAGTCGCTAAAGTTCCAAACTGTTCAGCGACCACTAACGGTGCGTGGTTGGGGAGCATAATACCGCCAGAACCGAGTTTAATTTTTTGCGTATTTGCTAATAAATAACCCAAAAGAACTGCGGTTGCTGAGCTGGCAATGCCATCCATATTATGATGTTCCGCCAACCACAAACGGTCATAGCCGAGTTGTTCTGCGTGTCGTGCTAATTCAAGTGCATGATGCAGTGAAAACTGTACTGATTGATCATCACGTACAGGTGCGAGTTCAAGAATGGCAAATTTTGTGTCTTGCAGGGAACGCATCATTTATTCCAGCTTGATTAAAGAGAGTTTTATCATACGACGCTGCACTGATTTTGTATATCGAAAATTTTCGATATATGGGTGGGGTATGGGATATTGCCACTTAATAACGCATGACATTCATCAAAAAAGCATGCTTCATAAAAATATTTATCCAAAAAAGTTACCAGTAAATAAAAAGCACCCGAAGGTGCTGAAGATGTTAGAAGTATCGTGAGAAATTAACGACGTTTACCATTTTTATAGTGACCTAAATGTAAGCCATTGTCTTTGCGGTAACGGTCATTATAACGGTAGTCATTGTAGCGATAGCCACGGCTATCATAGCGGCGGTCATAACGATCAGCGTAGTGTTTGTTGTCATAGCGGTCATCTCGACGGTCTTCGCTAACTTTTTGACCTAATACTGCACCACCTGCAGAACCGAGTCCTGCACCGACATAGCCACCATTGTTGCCTGCCATATTGCGACCAACGCTATATCCACCTGCACCGCCCAAGGCAGCACCAATCATGGCACCGTTACGGTCACGTTTATTGGCAGAAGCTGCAGCACCGCCCGCACCACCAATGGCTGAACCAATCATCGCGCCTGTTTGTCCACCCATTTGTTGACCAATTGCTGCTCCGACAGCACCACCCAAGGCAGAACTTACGGCAACACGTGTATCGTTCGCATGCGCAGTGCTCATAAGCAAGGCAGAACTTGCGATAACGCTACCCAATAAAATACGATTAAGTTTCATGCGGATGCTCCAAATATTGATTAATATGTTTTGTAATGAAGATATAGAAACAGATGGCAAAGATCGTGAAGGGCAATGAGGTAAATCTGCAAAGTTTGGTAAAGACTTTGTAATTGCACTGCTAAATTTCTTCATATTGATTATGGTCGTTTTTTTGAACTGATATATGAAGAAAAATTAATCCTATAAAAAAGCATCAAACCTGTGTTGATGCTTTTTTGCTGCTCTATGCCTATCGTTCAAGATTAACGACGGTTGCGTTTTTTCTTCCATTTACGTTCTTGATAGCGGTCATATTCTTTATCTTTCGAGATTTTATTGCCGAGTGCTGCACCACCTGCTGCACCTAAAGCTGAACCAATATAACCACCATTAGTACCGCCCATATTTTTACCTACGGTATAACCCGCACCACCACCCAAAGCACCACCAATTGCAGATTCAGTACGATGACGCTTATCACTCGCCACGGCTGCACCACCAGCACCGCCTAAGGCAGCGCCTAGTGTTGCACCCGTAGTACCACCCATATTTTTACCAATAGCTGTACCTGCAACACTGCCTAAAGCACTGGCTGCGGCAACGCGCGTAGTATTGTCTGCATAAACGTTGGCACTGAGCATTGAAGCTGTGGCTAAAGCTGCTGTCATTAACATTGCATTAAGTTTCATGTTGAACTCCATGTCCATTTATAGGACTTATTTATGATCAATTTTGATGGGCTCAATTTAACAAAGCGCCGCTTTTAAAATGTGGAGAGTGCAGACGAGATTGGTGTTCTTTGGTGTGGGCTTTGTATGAGTTTGATTAAAATTGCTAAAAAAATGTCCAAATGCGGATGCTAATTGCGGTACTTGGTGAGTTGTACATTCACCGCAATGCACAGCATCATCAAGCAGAAATACTGCTAGAACATCTGCAGATAGGCATTTCAAACATCGTACAGACTTAATAATGATGTTATTTGGGTGGTAGAATCGGTAAACTATGCGCAATTTTTTATTTCGCTGTGCTGCGTGTTGCATGTAACAGCCTTTGCATTGAGATTTTTTAAACAATGAAAGAATCGTTACGTTTACGATTAGATCAGCTTTCTGACCGCCATGAAGAATTGACTGCTTTGTTGGCAGATGTTGAAGTGATTTCAGATAACAAGCGTTTTCGTCAATTATCACGTGAACACAGTGATTTAGACGAAATTACGGCAGTGTGGTCACAATACACACAAGCCGAAGCCGATATTGAAACAGCCGAAGCAATGTTGTCTGATCCTGACTTTAAGGAAATGGCGCAAGAAGAAATTAAAGACAATAAAGCGCTGATTCAGCAACTTGAAGCTGACTTAAATATTTTAATGATTCCAAAAGACCCGAATGATGCCAACTCGGCTTATTTGGAGATTCGCGCAGGGACAGGTGGCGATGAAGCCGCGATTTTCTCGGGTGACTTATTCCGCATGTATAGCAAATATGCCGAAAGTCAGGGCTGGAGAATCGAAATTTTATCTGAAAATGAAGGTGAACACGGCGGATATAAAGAAGTCATTTGCTTGGTGAATGGCGAAGGCGTGTATGGCCGTTTGAAGTTTGAAAGTGGTGCGCATCGTGTGCAACGTGTTCCTGCGACTGAATCGCAAGGTCGTGTGCATACATCAGCGTGTACTGTGGCAATTTTACCTGAAGTAGATGTAGACACCACGGTAGATATTAACCCTGCCGATTTGCGTATCGATACCTATCGTGCTTCGGGTGCGGGTGGTCAGCACGTTAACAAAACCGACTCTGCAGTGCGTATAACCCACATTCCGACGGGTACTGTGGTGGAATGTCAGGAAGAGCGTTCACAGCATAAAAACAAAGCGAAAGCGATGGCGTTGTTGGCATCACGTTTGGAAAATGCCAAACGTGCTGCAGCAGATGCAGCAACTTCAGAAATGCGTCGTGATTTGGTGGGTTCGGGTGACCGTTCTGAGCGTATTCGTACCTATAACTATCCGCAAGGACGTATGACAGATCATCGTATTAACCTGACTTTATATAAGTTGGATGCGGTGATGGAAGGTGATTTAACTGAACTACTAGATAGTCTGCATCGTGAATATCAGGCAGATCAGTTGGCGATGCTTGCTCAGCAAAACGGTGGTTAATGAATATTGCGCAAGCCTTGGCGCTACGTGGTGAAGTCGATAGCTATGAGCGTCAAGAAAATATTTGGTTGTTAGAGCATTTTTTAGGACTCAGTGCGCTTGAATTAAAATATCGTGCAGATCAGGAATTGAGTGCCGCGCAAGAGCAGATGTATGTGCAGGCTTTGGCACGTATAGCAGCAGGCGAGCCTTTGGCGTATATCACAGGTTCACAGCCATTTTGGACACTGGATTTAAAAGTCACGCACGATACTTTGGTGCCACGTCCTGATACCGAGGTTTTGGTCGAAACTGTGTTGGCTTTGTCATTACAACGTGATGCTGTAATTGTCGATTTAGGCACAGGTACAGGGGCGATTGCTTTGGCTTTAGCATCTGAACGTCCAGATTGGCAGGTAACCGCAACCGATATTTACCTGCCAACGCTTGCAGTTGCTCAAGAAAATGCAAGCAAGCATGCTTTAAATCAGGTGCAATTTGCCCGTGGTGCATGGTTTGAGGCATTGGGTTCAGCAGCCGAGCCACGTTTTGATTTAATTGTATCTAATCCGCCGTATATAGATGCTAATGATGCACACATGTCTGCTTTGGCAGCAGAGCCTGAACGTGCATTGGTGGCAGCAGATCAGGGTTTGGCAGATATTCTGCTGATTATTTCGCAGGGTAAGCACTGGCTGAAAGCAAATGGATGGATTGCACTAGAGCATGGCTATGACCAAGCTTTAGCAGTGCAAGCGATTTTTGCAGAACACGGTTTTTCTGACATTCGTACAGTCAAAGATTATGCAGGCAATGATCGGGTGACTTTAGCACAATGGCTTGCTGGCTGATGTGTTATATCAGTTAAAAATCTTGTGAGATCTATTTATCAGCTTGCAAACATAGACGAATGATTAGCAAAGTTTAAGTGCAAGACCAATTTATGAGCCTCAACTCAACTGATGTCAGCTTAGGTTGCCTTTCACTGCCAAAATTGCAGGTGGCAGTTCTTCGCCAAGTGAACTCAGCATTTCCCGTTCAATTAATCGCACCATGGAGTTGAGCGGTAAATCATTGTCTTGCAGGCCAAAAGGTTCTTCAAGTTGTTCGCTGAGAGCATCTAAACCTAAGAATAAATAGGCAATTAAACCCACCAAAATTGGTGTCCAGATTCCTAAACTTGCTTCTAAACTAAAAGGCAGAATAAAGCAGAAGCAATACACAGTGCGGTGCAACAAGACTGAATAAGAAAAAGGCAAGGGTGTGCTGAGAATTCGATCGCAACCTGCTTGCACATTACCCAATTCAACAATATGTTGATTCAAGCCTTGATAAATAATATCGGAAATTTCACCTGTTTTCAGTGCGCTGACTAACTCTTTTTGAATGCTTTCTAAAATAAACTGTGCGGCATTAATATGCGGAAATAATGCTTCATAATCTGCAGATGTGAGGTTGACTTTGTTTTGATAAAAATCGATAGGTTGGTTTTGATTGCGTAAACGGTTACGCAATAAATTACTAAACAACATGACCCGATACATCAAGACCCGACGCTGTTGATCTGGCAGTACGTATGAGTCACGTGAAATATGCCGTGATGTTGCAATTAACGTCCCCCACAATTTTCGACCTTCCCACCAACGTTCATAACTGGCGTTATTTCTAAAACTGAGGAAAATAGACAAAATAATACCGAAAATGGTAAAGCCAATGGCTGGTACGCTCGGCACTTGAAAAAAGTGGTGAGAAGACAAATACACTAAGACCGTAGAAAGGAAGACCACAATTGCAAGTGCAGGTAAGACCGTGGGTAAAATTGTCCCATACCATGCAAACAGTAGGGTAAAACTGTTGTTTTTATTGCGAATAATCATCTTGATGCATCCTTGAAGCTGTCCTTAGTGTTTCATAGACAAACAACGCTTGGCAAGATGATAGCTAGCTTTTGATTCAAAAAGCAGCAAGCGGCTTAAAGTCAATTTTTCTTATTTATTATTGCAACAGCCAATAAAAAAGTGATGCCATGAAGACATCACTTTTCAAATACTTTCAGCAACTGAATGCTCAAAGTTTTAGCTTACATCGGGTAATCTTGCAAACAGTCTGGAATTTCAACTTGTGCCAAACTGTCTGTTTCTAAAGCTAAACATAGTGCAACAATTTTAGCGGTATCGCACAGGTGTTCATCTTTGAGTGCTAAACCTGCTTGTAAAGATTGTAAATCTTCTTGGCAAATATCTAGGGCTTGCGCTGCTTCAAGTGCATCTTCACGTTTGAAAAACGCAGACATGACATTGCGTAACTGTTCTTCTGAGGTATTTAGAATACTTTGATTGAGTAATTCATCTAATTGGTCAGAAGCTTGGTTGAGGGAGTGAGAGAAATTTTGAACTAGATTGTGTTCAAGTACATCCATCATCTTAAGCATGGGGAAACCTCCAAAGATGCTCGTACATTTAATATTACAGGGGGAGTATGACAGCCGAATTGCATAAAATTTATGCTTTAAATTGATTGAAAAGTAAACTAAATTTAATACTTTGACAATGCAGTGCCGATGAACGTCCAGTTCACTGCTCAACCTTGAAATCACAGCGATGAGTTTTCTTTTATAATTAAGTTGTTTGTAAAATACACAAAATAGTGGCTGAGTAGTAGGTGATAAGTCACGCAATTATGAGCTTTCAATTATGAGCTTTCGGTATATTGTCGATATGCACCAGGATTGACCCCAGTCCATTTTTTAAAGGCACGATGAAAAGCGCTAGGATCATGGAAATTTAATTGATCGCTAATTTCCTGAAGTGATTGTTGGGTTTTGCTCAACAATTCAATTGCCGTATCTCGACGGATTTCATTTTTTAATTGCTGATAGCTGGTGCCTTCCTGCTTTAAACGCCGTTGGAACGTCGCTTCAGACATATTGAAATGTTGGGTTAATTCGTTCAGTTCTAACCACTCACTCGGCGGCAATCGCATTAATTGTTTACGGATTTTATGACTCAGCGCATGTGGGTTTTTATAACGCACCAAAAGGTTAAAAGGTGTTTGTTTTAAAAAGCGTTTCCAACTTTTTTTATCCTGCTTGATTTTTAAATCAAGATGTTTTGCCTCAAAATAAATCTTATGCGCTGTACACGCATATTCAATTTCATCACAGAAACGGACACGATAATCAGCATCATCCTGCGGGGCAGCACATTTGAGTTGCATGTTTAAAATAGCGATACGTTGTCCTGTCAGCCAGCACATCAAGCCATGAATCAGCATTAAATAAGTGGCATAACTAAACATCGGTTTCACTTGATCTTTATCGTGAATGGTTAAGATTGCATATTCACCATCTACGTTTAATTCACCTGAAAAATCATCCAGTATTAAATTAAAGAAATTTAAAATGTCCTGTAATGCGGCCTTTAAATGCTCTGCTTGGTACACCCATTTAGACAAGAGTTGATAACTGCCACGACGCATAGCATGGCTGTCCATGCCAAAAAATTCATCGTTCATGGCATCTGCCAGTGCAATCCACAATTGACCATATTGCAGAATTGACACCCTCGCTTTGTTGGAATGTAACAGCTCTGCAGGAATACCCGCCGTCTGCAAAATCGCATGCGTATCCATACCGCGTTGCTGTGCAGTATGCAAAGCTTCATGGACTAAAGCAATTGAAATTGTACCTTTGCTGTAAGTGAGCTGAGTTGCATTCATGGGATGGCGTGGTATTCCATTTACAAGTTGAGTGTTCAAATACATCATAGTCGATGCAGGGTTTGGAAATTGTACTCTAGCTTGAGTGTGATTAATCTGTTTCTTAAGTTGTATCAACCTGAAAATTTATAAGGAAAATAAAATGAAAATTCAAGGAAAAGTCTGTGTGGTCACGGGTGGTGCATCGGGTTTAGGCGCTGCGACTGCACAACATTTAGTTGCGCAAGGTGCAAAAGTTATTTTGGTTGATATGAATCAAGAACTTGGGCAGCAGCTTCAACAGCAATTGGGCGAAAATGCAGACTTCGTAGCTGTAGACGTGACCGATGAAAACCAAGTACAGCAGCTTTTTAACCATATTGAGCATAAATACGGACAGTTAAATGGCTTGGTGAATTGTGCAGGCATTGCACCGTCTGCCAAAGTCTTGGGACGTGATGGTTTGCATGATTTGGCAATGTTCCAAAAAGTGCTGAATATTAATGTCACGGGCAGTTTTAATATGATTCGTTTTGCGGCACAACTGATGGCGAAATATGACTTAGCCGCCGATGAAGAAGAGCGTGGTGTGATTGTGAATACTGCTTCGGTTGCAGCATTTGATGGGCAGATTGGACAAAGTGCGTATTCTGCATCGAAAGGTGCAATTGTGGGGATGACGCTGCCTTTGGCACGTGAATTGGCACGTGAAGCCATTCGGGTGATGACGATTGCCCCCGGTATTATGGAAACCCCGATGCTGAAAGCATTTCCACAGCATGTGCAAGATGCTTTAGGGCAAATGGTGCCATTTCCACCACGTTTGGCAAAGCCTGAAGAATTTGCGCAATTGGTGGGTCATATTTTTGAAAATGGTTATTTAAACGGTGAAGTGATTCGTTTGGATGGCGCAATTCGTATGCAACCGAAATAAGTTATGACGATGCTATATCCATAAAATAGCCTAAGCAAAAATTCAAGTATTGAAAAACTGGATACTAAAAAACCGTTGCAATACAGCACAAGGATGTTGCGCGCATTCCTGACAAAAACAACATCTACCATATAAACAGAGGGTCACCATGATTTTAAGCCATGAACAAAAAATGATTCAGGATATGCTGCGCAGTTATGCACAGGAAAAGCTTAAACCAACTGCAGCGGCACGTGATAAAACTGCTGAATTCCCTGCAAAGGAGTTAAAAGAACTGGGTGAGCTAGGTGCTTTGGGCATGACCGTTGCAGAAGAATGGGGCGGTGCAGGTTTAGATTATGTATCTCTCGTTTTAGCCTTAGAAGAAATTGCTGCGGGTGATGGTGCAATTTCAACGATTGTGAGTGTGCAAAACTCATTGCCATGCGGAATTACACAACGCTACGGCACAGAGGCGCAAAAACAAAAATATTTAACTAAACTGGCAACAGGCGAATGGTTAGGCTGCTTTTGTTTAACTGAACCACAAGTCGGCTCTGATGCCAGCGCGATTGAATGTAAAGCTGAAAAAGATGGCGAGGATTGGGTTTTAAATGGCACCAAGCAGTTTATCACCACAGGCAAATATGCAGATGTTGCTTTAGTTTTTGCTGTAACGGACAAAACTGCGGGTAAAAAAGGCATTTCCTGCTTTTTAGTCCCGACGAACACACCAGGTTATATCGTGGCACGTTTAGAAGACAAAATGGGACAGCACTGTTCCGATACCGCCACCATCGTGTTGGAAAACTGCCGTATTCCTGCAGAAAACCTATTGGGGCAAGAAGGTGAAGGCTACAAAATTGCACTCTCTAATTTAGAGTCGGGGCGTATTGGTATTGCCGCGCAATCGGTGGGTATGGCGCGAGCAGCTTTAGATGCAGCCGTGGACTATGCCAATGAGCGTAAAGCTTTTGGAGTTGAAATTGTGCAACATCAGGCAGTCGCGTTTCGCTTGGCAGATATGGCAACACAGATTGAAGCTGCACGACAGCTTATTCTACATGCCGCAAGCCTCAAAGATGCAGGCTTACCGTGTTTAAAAGAAGCATCTATGGCCAAGCTTTTTGCTTCAACCATGGCAGAGCGTGTGTGTTCAGATGCGATTCAAATACATGGGGGCTATGGCTATGTATCTGATTTCCCAGTTGAACGTATTTACCGCGATGTGCGCGTTAGCCAAATTTATGAAGGTGCATCCGATATTCAGCGTTTGGTGATTGCACGTGAAGTGACTAAGCGTTAAAGCTGAGTATCTAAAACTTTAGTCGGTGTCCAAAGCTTGCAAGGTTATTGCAGGATGTGGAAATTGAGAAAATGTTCAAATCATGTTTAGCTAACTTGATTGAAAAATACGCGAAGATCATGTCGTGATTGCGTTGCATGATCGACTTCAACACAGCAAACCTAATTTAAATTTTAAAGAGCGATTCAATCCTAACTTGTAAAAACGGTTAAAACAATAACGCATATTGCTGCAAATGAATTGCAGTGTCATCAGTTTAAGACGGAGCTTAAAAGAATGAAAACTTTGCAAGAGGCATATCAACAGTTTGATATTGAGCAACTGATTCAAACCCAATTGGCAGGAACGCCAACGGCACTTAATGCCTATGAAGAATGTTGCGGACGCTATACGGGTACTCAACAAACTGCCTTAATTTGGGAAGGCAAACACGGTCAAACTGCATCGTGGACATTTGATCAACTGGCAGAAGCATCTGGAAAATTGGCAAATTATTTTACTCAACTGGGCTTAAAAGCAGGTGATTGTATTGCAGGATTATTGCCGCGTACGCCTGAATTGTTAATTACGGTTTTTGCCACATGGCGCATTGGGGCAGTGTATCAGCCTTTATTTACAGCCTTTGAATCTAAAGCGATTGAGCACCGTCTTCAAACTGCAAAGACGCAGCTCATTGTGACCAATACTGAGCAGCGTCCAAAACTAAATGCCTTGTCTAATGTGAAAATTTTAACTGTGGACGCAGCAAATCAAGCTCAAAACCATGATACAGATTTTTGGCAAGTTCTAAGCACTCAAGACACTTACTTTGAAACCGTGTATCGCAGTTTTGAAGATGATTTTCTGATGATGTTTACATCAGGCACTACGGGTTTAGCTAAATCTGTACCTGTGCCTTTAAAAGCCATTGTGGCATTTAAAGGTTATATGCAGCATGCAGTCGATTTAAGAGCAGAAGATTCATTTTGGAATTTAGCCGACCCTGGTTGGGCTTATGGCTTGTATTACGGTATTACAGGGCCACTGAGTTTGGGGCATAGCATTATTATGGATGAACGTCCATTTAGTGTTGATCATGCACTGGAAATTATCCGTAAATATCAGGTGAGTAATTTAACAGGTTCACCAACCGCATTTAGAATGTTCTTTGGTTTTAAAGAAAAGTTTGATGGTGATATTCAACGACATCTGCGTGTGGTTAGCAGTGCAGGCGAGCCGCTCACACCAGAAGTGATTCATTGGTTTAAGCATGATTTACAAGTCAATATTTATGATCAATATGGACAAACCGAATTGGGGATGGTGATTGCCAATCATCATGCACTGGAACATCAGAAAAAAGTAGGTTCTGCGGGTTATGCTATTCCCGGACATCGTTTCGCGGTTTTAAATGCACAGCATCAGGAAGTCGCTCACGGCGAAATTGGCACACTTGCACTGGATGAATCACAATCGCCTTTAATGTGGTTCAAAGGTTACGATGGGGATGACCGTAAATCATTTGTGGGACAGTATTATTTAACGGGTGATACGGTACGTTTAAATGAATTTGGTGGGATTGATTTTATTGGTCGTGCAGACGATGTCATTACAACTTCGGGTTATCGTGTCGGGCCTTTTGATGTAGAAAGTACTTTGCTTGAATGTGAGGAAGTGCTTGAATCCGCAGTAATTGGTAAGCCAGACCCAGAGCGTACAGAAGTGGTAAAAGCCTTTGTGGTGTTAAAAAATCAATATCAACCAAGCACTGCATTGCAGGAAAAGCTGCAACAGTATGTGCGTTCACGCTTATCGAAACATGCCTATCCTAAAGAAATTGAATTTGTCAGCAGTTTGCCTAAAACATCCAGTGGAAAAATTCAGCGTAATTTATTGAAGCAACAAGAAATTGCAAAACAAAATGCTTTTAAAAAAGTGAGCTAAATTCAGCCAATAGGCCCTGTTAATTATTGCGCCATAAGAAAAACGCCATTCATACAGATTGGCGTTTTTTTAAATCTGTATTCTTTATTTAAACCACCCGATTATGCAAGCACGAACTCAATCGATAGAAAATGTGTGCATCATATTGGTGATGTGATATTTTCAACTTTATGCTGACACAATGAACAAGGCTGCATGTACTTCGATTACGATAAAAGCATGTAGGCAGCGCAATACATATTGGGGGAGAACATCATGGTAACAGCTCATTTAAATTTCACGCAGCCGTCAAAGCGGATATTTACGAAGTCGATATGGATGGGCGCAGCTTTACTGTTGTGTGCCTCTGGCAGTTATGCACAAAACTGGAACCCAGCGCCAACTGCTGAAAGTACAGCCTATTCCAGCTATCCAGCAGCAAAAACGCCACAAAAAAATTATGCAGTCTTTGCCGAATACGCCAATTTTGAAGCAGATTTTGACAGTGGCGATACAGTAGAACTAGATGGTTTTGCTTTGGGTGTTTCCACCACGCCACATCGCTCAGGTTTTTATGGCAGATTGGAATTCTTAAAAAACAATGAATACGATTTGGATTATTATGAATTCAATATGGGCGGGAATTTAAACCTGATCAGCTATCATGGTTTTTATTTCAATACATACGCAGGTCTAGGTTATAGCGGCGCAAGTTCAAAGCTGCTTGCCAATGATGTCAATTTTGTCACTTTACCTGTGGGCGTAGAAGTCGGTTTGAACTTTGTTCCTGATTTCTCGATTTACGCCACTGCCGGTTATAAATGGTTATATGACAGCACCTCGAATACCACCTGTAAAGATGGAACAACCTCAGACAAAGTCGGGAATACGGCATGTTACTGGAATGGTGGAATTGCCTATTATAATGAATATATAGGCGATGCCGATGGCGTTACTTATAACGTAGGCATGCGGATGCACTTTTAAGCAAGTCGTTGCACATCTCCATCTGTTCAAATACGCAACAATTCAACCGCCGTCATGGCGGTTTGCTTTGAATACCCGTTATACTTGGCGTTTTGGTTTTGCAGAATAGGGCATTTTCTTGGAAAGCATATTCGATACTCAGTTGGAATTGAGCGATGCAGAAATGCATCTATATAGCCGACAAATTTTATTGGATGGCTGGGATATTGAAGCCCAAGAAAAATTAAAACTGGCCAACGTACTTGTTGTGGGGTGTGGCGGGATTGGCTGTTTAAGCGCAGAATTACTTGCACGTGCAGGCGTGGGAAAAATCACTCTGATTGATGCTGATGTGATTGAAACCAGTAATTTGCAACGACAAATCGCCTATACCCCCGCAGATTTAGGCTTTTATAAGGCCGAAATTCTCGCAAAAAGATTAATGCAAATTAATCCTTATATCGAGATTGTTTGTTTAACCACGCTGTTAGATGCGCAAAATGCAGGCACTTTAGTTGCCCAACAAGACCTAGTTTTAGATGGTTGTGATAATTTCAGTACCCGATATTTGGTCAATCAATATTGCCGACAATTGAATGTACCTTTACTCAGTGCCTCTGCCATTGGTTTTCAAGGGCAAATGTTCATGGTCGAAGGTGATTCTGCTTGCTATGAATGTCTGTTCCCGAAAGAACAACATGCCAATGAAAGTTTGCGCTGCGCTGACAGTGGCGTATTGGCAACCACTCCCAACGTCATGGCCAGTTTACAAGCGCATCATGCCTTATTGTACTTGGGTTTAGGCAACACCGCGCTGAAACAAAAGCTATTACTTTGGGATGGTTTAAGCATGAAACAACGCTTATTGTCGTTTGATCAAGACCACAACTGTCCAGTTTGTCAGGCAAGATAGCCTTTTTACTTGGCAATTTTTTGTTAAACTCTCACTACTTTAATATGACTCAGACATGATGAAAAATAATATCTGGTTAGATGGTTTACGTTCAGTTGCTCGCATGGGTGAAACTGCCGTAGTGGCAGCCAAAGCAGGCATTAAATATGCCACTGAAAAGCCAAGTAATGCCAAACTCATGCGCGAAACATTTGAATCTTTAGGTTCAACCTACATTAAACTTGGGCAGTTTATTGCCAGTACACCGTCATTGTTCCCACGTGAATATGTCGAAGAATTTCAAGGTTGTTTAGACCAAACTCCAACTTTACCGTTTAGCTATGTACAGCAAGTATTGGCATCTGAATTTGCAGGGCGCAATTTAGATGAAATATTTGCCTCAATAGATGAAAAGCCTTTAGCTTCAGCATCTATCGCACAAGTACATGCTGCAAAATTGGTGAGTGGCGAAGATGTAGTGATTAAAGTGCAAAAACCGGGTGTAGAAACCATTCTCTATACCGATTTAAACGTCTTGCACTGGGCGACTAAACTGCTCGAAAAAGCTGTACCTAAAGTCAAATTTGCGTCATTGGCCGATATTGTCGAAGAAATCAAAACCCGTATGGTGCGTGAAGTCGACTTTATTGAAGAAGCACGTAACCTAGATGATTTTATTAATTATCTGAATTTAACCCAAAATACAAAAGCCACTGCACCTAAGGTCTATCATCAATATTCCACCCGTCGCGTATTGACCATGCAGCGTTTGTATGGCGTACCTTTGACCGATTTTGACGTGGTGAAACAAGTATCTAACGATCCATCGCAAGTGTTGATTACTGCCATGAATACATGGTTTGGTAGCTTGATGATGTGTAACAGTTTCCATGCCGATTTACACGCAGGCAACCTGATGTTGCTTGAAGATGGGCGTGTCGGCTTTATTGATTTTGGTATTGTTGGACAGCTGAATCCTGAAGTGTGGACTGCATGTATGGCTTTTATGGATGCTCTACAAAATACCAACTACACGCTTATGGCTGAAAATATGCTCAAAATGGGCATGACCGACAAGCAAATTGATACTCAGGTTTTGGCAGCAGATTTAGAGCGTTTATTTAGTGGCGTATTGCTGACCGATCCTCAAGAGTTGCTGACTTCTAACCCTGCCGATTTAAATGACATTATGCTCGATATGGTTGCTGTGGGTGAGCGTCATGGGATTCGTTTCCCGCGTGACTTTGCTTTACTGTTCAAGCAAATGCTGTACTTTGACCGTTTCATGCGCGTTTTAGCACCTTATACCGATATTTATGCCGATCAACGATTGCAGATGGTACAAAGCATTGATCCGAATTTGTTGTTAAAGCATTAATTATCCATATTGGGCGAATCAAGCCTTCTGGTTGCATGTTTTAAAGCCACCGATCTTTTGTTTTATGAGTTCAGTGTGGCTTTAAAATACGGCAAATATCCCTTTCAATAGACAGAGATAGAAGGATTTAAAATGAAATATAGAGTGTGGTCATGGATGCAATTATCATTGAAGGCTTAAAGGTAGAAACAGTCGTCGGCTGTTTTGCATGGGAGCGTCAGATTCAACAACCGCTTATGTTGGATTTGATTATTGCCACCAATTTAAGCCAAGCTGCAGCTTCAGATGAGTTGCAAGACACGCTCAATTATGCAGAAATTTGCAGCATTTCAGCGCAAGTGATTCAGCAGGCTGCACCCAAATTGATTGAGCATGCAGCACAATTGGTATTGGATGCACTTTTTACGACTTTTGCCGCAGTTGAATCCATTACCATCACCATTCGCAAACCTGCCATTATTCCAGAAGCCAATTCTGTAGGAATTCGTCTTGAACGCCACCGAAACGATTTTTGCTCTCGCTTTGGCGAGTAACTGCGAAGCACCACGTCAGTTTAAAAGTGCCTATCAGCAAATTGCTGCATTGGGTGAAGTGCAATTTTCGCATATTTATCTGATTCCATGCCGTGATGGGATTGGTGCAGACTATTGGAATTCTGCTTGTTTGCTAAAAAGCCGTTTAAGCTTTGAGCATCTAAACGTCATCCTTAAGGAATTGGAAGTTGCAGCAGGGCGTGTGCGCCCATCGCATGACATTCCGCTGGATATTGATATTATTGCGTGGGGTGAAAATTTAGCTCAAATGCAATTCAATCCGAAAAAAATGCCACTTGCTTTAGATGTTAAAATTCCAATGTGGGATATTTGGCAAGATGAGGCTTTTGTGCATTCTGCGCATGACTATCCCATTGTGAGTTGTGAAGAGTAAATCAGCCAGTAAAATTGGCAGATCAGTGATGCATTTTTAAATTTTGGCTGTGAAACGTGATCTGATTTCGGCTTACATCATTGTGTCATATCTTGCTGATATGTTTGTATGAAAAACCATCAAAAATAATATTTTTCTGTATTTATACGGCTTTGCACTTAAAAACTATCCACAAAATCTGCGGATAAATCTTGGGATAACTCAAAATCGGCTCTTTCTCTGTTATTTTTTGATCGTTTTAATCGAGATGTTTTCTATTCCAATGACATAAAAAAACGCCCACAATTGTGAGCGTTTAAGTGTTATCAATTCATTAAATATAACCCCAGTTACGGATAAGCCAAAGATTTAATCACATGAATTTTAGGCTTATTCTTTTGGCAAAGTTGATACGCACATAGTGAAGAAAATACGCCTGCTAAAAAACCAGCAATCGAACGATGTTTA
>NZ_VOXZ01000022.1:0-38102 GCF_013420455.1 Acinetobacter sp. YH01004 | reverse complement strand
AGTGTCAACTGGTAATTTAAATTATTTTAAACTTTCTTTCTAAAACCCAACTCAATCATTCTTAACCAAGTCATTGTTTTATCAGAAGTTTTAATCTTCATCACCGCCGATGGATGTGCATTATAGGTGAAATATTTCGCCTTGCAACCCCTCTTTTTAAGTTTTATGAGTTTTTTAGTCCGAACGGTTATTTATTCGGCAAAATCATTTAGATCTGTATTATTCTTGCTCAAAATTAGCAGTATGCTTATTTTCCAATATTAGCTACACTACTTTTATGTTCATTCGTGTTGTATTGAAATGACTCAAAATTTAAAAATAATAACCTTGCTGTCATTTGTAGCAATGCAAACACCTATTTTGTATGCTGCACCTGCATCAAATCTTTATAACACTACATTCTCCATTTTAGCGTATGCAAAATGGCAAGCTAGCACGCCCAAACTTTGTGTTGTAAATCAAGATAATATTGCACAACAATTCAAAAAACATGCCCCATTACATAATAAATATGACATTCAACCCATTCAAAGCCATGAAATATCTAAAAGTAATTGTCAAATATTAATTTTTTCTACGCTTTCTGCTGCACAAGAACAACATACCTTAAATACTCAAGTTCGATTTCCAGCCCTATCTATTAGTTTAAACAATCTGGAATGTGAAACTGGCAGCGCTTTTTGTCTTTATAAAAAAAATGATAACTATGCTTTTAAAGTCAACATGGAAAGCTTGACTCAATCTCAAGTGCATATTGATCCGCGTGTATTACTGCTTGCAAAAACATCGGAGTCAAACTCATGAAGCAGTTATACACTCCAATTACCTTGCATCAATTATTCACACGCGCACAACTCACTATCTTTGCTCTGACTTTTACAATTTGTTCAATGATTTTTCTGGTCATTTCAACCTACACCATGAACACCTTCGCAAAAAATAGTTTGCAAAGTTTATCTGCAGCATTAAATGAACGCATTCAGCCTGCAGTGGTTTTTAATGATCAAATGACGCTCAACAAAATTCTCTCTGAACATACGCAGCGTTATTCTATTCGTTCAATTGAAGTACGCTCACCTAAACAGACACGTATTGCCTTTATTGAACAGCAAGGTCTAGAGCATTTTTCAATTCAGGCTTTATTGGACTATCTGTTTTTTAATCATCCTGTTCGGCTGAGTATTGACCATGATCAGCAAAACTATGGCGAACTGGTGGTGTATGGAAACTCTAGTGACTTGGTTAGTTTCTTTTATAAAATCGTTTTAGGTTTAATTTTCGGTTTTATTTTGCTTTTAATTGCTGTGTTTTGGTCAATTAATTCAATTTATCAATATCTCATGCAATCTTTAAGTTCTATTGTCAGCTCGGCACAGGAGATCAGTGCACAAAAAAATTATAAGCTGCACGTTTCAAGTTCAGATATTCAAGAACTTCATGAACTGAGTTATGCCTTTAATGGCTTACTCAATGAAATTGAACAATCCCATAAAAATTTATTGGTCGAAAATCATAAACTGCAATTTCAGTCACAATACGACAATTTAACGCAGCTACCAAATCGTAATTATTTTTATGAAACACTGTTTAAGCTATTTACCCAGCCTTCTGCTACGGCCGCAGTATTTTTTTTAGATATTAATAACTTTAACCAAATCAATAACCAATTTGGGCATTTGACTGGCGATAATATCTTGCGTGATTCATCGCATTGTCTAATTCAGATTTTGCCCTCACATGCGTTTGTTGCGCGTTTAGGTGGCGATGAATTTGCAATAATCTTAACTGGCTCACACTCCACTTCAGAATTAGAGGGTTATTGTCAAAAGATTCATGCGTGCTATGGCTCTACATTTAGGTATGAACAGCAACAAGTTTCCCTAAATGTCAGTATTGGCGTAGCATTGATTGAATATGCCAAAACTCCTGAAAATTTAATTGCCGATGTCGATCGCGCAATGCTCAAAGCCAAACGTGATCAATCAAAATGGTATATTTCACCTCAATCAAACAATAAACAGGTTCCTTATGCTTAAAAAAGTTCTGATCGGTACACTTATTTTTGTTATGGTTTCACTCAGTGCTTGCATGAGTTTAGGGAATGTCAGCTATAAGCAGGCACGCATGCTAAAACAAGAAGGTTTTATTTTAAGTGATGATGGCTGGACTTTAGCCCTGCCTGAACGCTTGTTATTTGGTTTTGATGAATACGCCATTCAAAACAACCAAAAAGAACGCCTGAACCAATTGGCACAACAGCTGCATAAATATGACTTGGATAAACTCAAGTTTATTGGTCACACAGATAACCTAGGCTTAGCCAGCTACAATCAAACCCTTTCTGAAAAACGCGCCCAAAATGTGGCTCAGGTTTTTTTAGATCAAGGTTTTGAAAGAAAAAATATTCAGGTGATTGGGCGCGGTGCAACACAACCAATGGTAAGCAATGACACACCAGCAAATCGTGCCACCAACCGACGCGTCAATGTGACGATTGTGCCTTAATAAAAAAGACACTAAAACTTTCTTATTTTTAGCCTCATTCTTGAGGCTTTTTTATGCCGACCAATAACTAATATGAAGCCAATTTTAAACCTAACAAGGCTTTCACAAATTTCAGGCATAAAAAAACCGCTTAACGCGGTATCTTTATTGACTTGACCATTTATACTTAGCATCTGTTCTATTTAGAAAATGGTCGGAGCAGTAGGATTCGAACCTACGACCCCCTGGTCCCAAACCAGGTGCACTACCAGGCTGTGCTATGCTCCGAAATTGGGGTGAATGACGGGATTCGAACCCGCGACAACTGGAATCACAATCCAGGGCTCTACCAACTGAGCTACATCCACCATCATGTTTGGTTCTTTTATACCAAGCTACCAAAAAATGGCGCGCCTGACAGGATTCGAACCTGTGACCATCCGCTTAGAAGGCGGATGCTCTATCCAACTGAGCTACAGGCGCATGACCGATGATACATAATATCATGCGATACGTTGCCTTGAAGAATTGGTCGGAGCAGTAGGATTCGAACCTACGACCCCCTGGTCCCAAACCAGGTGCACTACCAGGCTGTGCTATGCTCCGATTCATCTCAGCTTTTTGTGTATCGCACATCGTGCGGTACGGTGTGCATTCTAGGCGCGACGCCCGAAGACGTCAACACCTATATTTAAAAAAAATTAAAAAAAAGCTTCAACCGTATATTTATCAAGCATTTTTGATATTTTTCAATCAATTTTAGCGTTTTAAGCTCGCACTGAAATTCAACATACGATCTAGTGGTAATTTAGCACGTTCTGCCATGGCAGGTTCAACGAATACTTCTTGATCACCTGTTTGCAATACATGCAAAATTCCATCCAATTCATTCATCGCCATCCACGGGCAGTGTGCGCATGAACGACAGGTTGCACCCTCACCTGCAGTTGGTGCTTCAATTAGAATTTTATTTGGTACAGCTTGCTGCATCTTGTAGAAAATACCGCGGTCTGTTGCCACAATTAAACGCTCGTGTGGCAAAGTTTTTGCCGCTTGAATAAGTTGCGAGGTACTGCCCACCGCATCAGCTACATCAACAACTGATTCTGGTGATTCTGGATGCACCAAAACTGCTGCATCCGGATACATGGCTTTCATATTGGCTATACCGCGTGAACGGAATTCTTCATGCACAATACACGAACCATCCCAAAGCAGCATATCTGCGCCAGTTTTCTTTTGAATATAGCGTCCTAAGTGCTGATCTGGCGCCCAAATGATTTTTTCACCTAAGCTATCGAGATGTTCAATAATTTCAACCGCACAGCTTGAGGTAACGACCCAATCTGCACGCGCTTTTACCGCAGCGGACGTGTTGGCATAAACCACGACTGTATGATCAGGATGCGCATCACAGAAGCGGCTAAACTCATCGACAGGACAACCTAAGTCTAGCGAACAAGTCGCTTCTAAAGTTGGCATAAGAATGGTTTTTTCTGGCGATAAAATTTTGGCAGTTTCGCCCATAAATTTTACACCAGCTACGACCAACGTGGTTGCCGCATGATCACGACCAAAACGTGCCATTTCCAGTGAATCCGAAACACAGCCACCTGTTAATTCAGCCAGTTCCTGTACTTCAGGATCGCAGTAATAATGGGCAACCAAGACAGCATTGTGCTTTTCGAGTTCTGCTTTAATTTGCGCAAATTTTTCCTGCTTGGCTTGCTCACTCAAATGATGTTCTTTGGTTTCACCCAAGCGATCTAAATGCGCCTGCACAATTGATTTGGCTTCATTGGCAATTAAATTGGTCGCATCATTCATAACAACGTCTTCTCTATCTTCATGCTTGCCCGAACACAAGCTTACTCAAGTCACTGATGATATGGGGGCAATTTACTCATTCACCAGCCCTTTGCCGATTGAATGCTAAAAAAGCCTCACAACGGAGGCTTTATCACTCAATTTGAATTTTTACGAACGGTAATCCGCGTTGATCTTGACATAATCGTAAGACAAGTCACAAGTATAGACTGTATCTGTCGCTTGACCACGTCCTAAATTTACACGAATGGTCATTTCGGTTTGTGCCATGACTCGCGCGCCCGCTGCTTCGGTATAGTCGGCAGCAGCACCGCCATCTTTGCAAATTTGCACATCATCCAACCAAACCTGAATTTTTTCAACGTCTAAATTTGGCACGCCTGCATAACCAATTGCAGCAAGAATACGCCCCCAGTTTGGATCTGAGGCAAAAATGGCCGTTTTTACCAATGGTGAATGTGCAATGCTGTACGCAATATCACAACATTCTTGGGTATTGTCACCATCTTCAACACGTACCGTAATGAATTTTGTTGCACCTTCACCATCACGGATAATCAGTTGAGCCAAACGCAACATCACACGATTCAAAACATCTAATACCACAGCATAACGCGGGTCATTTTCGCTGCAAATTTCAGTGCCACCCGTCTGACCAGTCGCCACCAAGATACATGAATCATTGGTCGAGGTATCGCCATCTACAGTAATACGGTTAAACGATTGTTCTACGCTGTGTTTGAGTAATTGCTGCAAGATGTCACGTTGAATTGGTGCATCGGTTGCAACATAGCTAAGCATGGTCGCCATATTTGGGCGAATCATACCTGCACCTTTAGAAATGCCTGTCATGCTATAAGTAATACCATCTAACTCAAACTGCTCAGATGCACCTTTTGGCGTGGTATCTGTGGTCATAATACCTGTCGCAGCATCATGCCAAGCATCCTCACGTAACGATGCCAGCGCAGGCGCTAAACCAGCAACCAAGCGCTCAATCGGCAATTGCTCACCAATCACACCTGTAGAAAATGGCAAAACTTCTTGGGTAGATACACCTGCCAATTCAGCCAATTTGGCACAGGTGATTTCTGCATTTTGCATACCCAATTTGCCTGTACCCGCATTGGCATTACCTGTATTAATGACCAAATAACGCGGATTGCCTTGAGCTAAATGTGCTTTGGACACATGCACAGGCGCAGCGCAAAATGCGTTTTGAGTAAATACGCCCACTACATTTGAGCCTGCTGCAAATTCAAAAATAACCAGGTCACGTCGGTTCTGATAACGCACATAAGCCTCTGCTGAACCAATTTTTACACCTTTGACCACATGCATGTGTGGCATAGAGACGTCACCAACTGCCATTTTGAAATTTCCAGTACAAATTTGAGAATGTCACAGCTTAGTGGAAATTGAAGAAAAAATCGAGCATCCTCCCTGCTTGACTCAACTTTTGTTAATACACAAGGTCATATATAAAAAACCAGCCCGTATGGACTGGTTTTAATCTTCAATGTAATGCATCAGCAACTAAAATTATACTGATTGAGCCTATTTGGATTATGGCGTAGTCGCAACCACGGTTTCACCCAATAAAGCCTGTTTTGCACGTTCTTGACTTGCTGCAGATAAAGCAGGATTTGCAGCCACAATACGATTTACATTGGCAGCATTCGCAGGTGCAATCGCTGCAGTATGCAACACGATTGGACGCTGATCTGGATTGGCAAAGGTATAACGAATACCTGTGCGTGGGCTTGCCACAGTCACGTGACCATTATCCACTTGTACCTGTGCAGTGGTCGCACCCACAGCAGCTTGAACTTTTGCAGGAGTTGTCGTTGTTGCCGCATTTGCAAATGCGAAAGTAGGCAAGCTCAAGGCAACAATCATTAAAGGTTGTAATACTTTTTTCATTTTTTGTTCCACACGTGGATATTGCATGTGCAACTAAATAGCATTTAATTCCAAAATCTGCAAATGCTATACACATCTTGCAAAACTATTACCACAAAGATTTTGCGCCCCAAAATACAAAAAGCAGAACCAAAGTTCTGCTTAAGTTGTAACAAGTCAGGTTTAGATTTTACCGTGACACTGTTTATATTTCAGTCCTGAACCACATGGGCATGGCGAGTTACGGCTCGCAGGCGCAACAACAGTTTGCTCAGCAGCACTATACTGTGGTTCTGATTCAAAGGTTTCGCCCGTTAAACCGTCTACATCAGCATGTGAAAGATTAAGCTGCATCGCTTCTGCTTGCGCTTGCTGTTGAGCTTCCATCGCTGCCAATTCTTCAGGTGTTGGGACATGCACACGCGAAAGATCGGTCACGACATCGGCTTTAATCACGCCCAACATATTCACAAACAAGTTAAAGGCTTCTTTTTTGTACTCTTGCTCAGGGTTCTTTTGTGCATAACCACGTAAATGAATCCCTTGACGCAAATAGTCCATAGCCGCCAAATGATCTTTCCAGTGACGATCAAGTGAACTGAGCATAAAGTGGCGTTCTAGCATCGCAGCAGATTCATCACCCATTTGCTGACGACGTGCACGGTAACGTGTCACAATTTCATCGGCAATACGTTCAACCAAAGCTTCTTCATCTAGGCGACGATCATCTTCGAGCCATTGGTTAATTGGTAATTCGATGCCCAAATCATCACGCAAGGCACGCTCTAAACCTTCAATATCCCATTGATCATGAATCGATTCTGGTGGAATATAATTGGCGATCATACCTGTGACCACTTCACGGTGCATTTCTTCAATATAGTCTTGCAGCGTGCTTTCTGCCAGAATATCATCACGCTGTGAATAAATGATCTTACGTTGTTCGTTGTTTACGTCATCGTATTTCAACAAGTTTTTACGGATGTCGAAGTTACGTGCCTCAACTTTACGCTGTGCATTTTCGATAGAGCGTGACACCATTTTGTGTTCAATCGCTTCATCTTCCTGCAAGCCCATAGCACGCATCATTGCTACAACACGATCACCTGCGAAAATACGCATTAAGTCATCTTCAAGTGACAAATAGAAACGTGACACGCCTGGGTCACCCTGACGACCTGCACGACCACGCAACTGGTTGTCAATACGGCGCGATTCGTGACGTTCTGAACCAATAATGTGTAAGCCACCTGAACTTAACACCATGTCGTGATTTTGTTCCCACTCTGCCTTTAAACGCGCTTCATCTTCAGGGGTTGGGTTTTCAATTTTGGCTAGCAGGGCTTTCCAGTTACCACCTAGCAAAATATCTGTACCACGGCCTGCCATGTTCGTGGCAATAGTCACCGCACGTGGTGAGCCTGCTTGCGCAATAATGTCAGCTTCGCGTTCGTGTTGCTTCGCGTTCAATACTTCGTGCTGAATACCCGCTTCACGCAGTTTATCCGATAAAATTTCTGAAGCTTCAATGGTCGCTGTACCAATCAGAATTGGTGCGACACCTGCTTCATGCACACGTTGAATTTCTTGAATAATCGCGTTGTATTTGCCTGTACGGTTTAAATAAATTAAATCGTTTTGGTCGTTACGAATCATTGGTCGGTGGGTTGGAATGATGACGACATCTAGACCATAAATTTCTTTCATTTCTGCAGCTTCAGTGTCTGCAGTACCCGTCATTCCTGACAGTTTTTTGTATAAACGGAAATAGTTCTGGAAGGTTGTGGTCGCTAAAGTCTGGTTTTCAGGCTGAATTTCCAGACCTTCTTTGGCTTCTACCGCTTGGTGCAGACCTTCTGACCAACGGCGACCAGGCATGGTACGACCTGTGTTTTCATCGACAATAATTACTTCACCATCATGGATGATGTAGTGCACGTTACGTTGATACAGGAAGTGCGCACGAATAGCTGCAGATACGTGATGCACCAAATTTAGGTTAGATGCAGAATACAGACTTTCTCCTTCTGCCAATAAACCCATTTGAATTAATTCATTTTCTACCGTTTCATAACCAATTTCGGTCATTTCTACAGTGCGTTGTTTTTCATCAATCCAGAAGTGTCCGCCATCTGCTACTTTTTCTTCTTTTTGCGCATGCAATTTTGGCGGAATGGTGTTGATTGCCGCATATAACTGCGATGAGTCATCGCTTTGACCAGAAATGATTAATGGTGTACGTGCTTCATCAATTAAGATCGAATCGACTTCGTCAATAATGGCATACGTCAGGCCACGCTGTTTTTTCTCACTCAGTGAGAACACCATGTTGTCACGCAAGTAGTCGAAACCAAATTCGTTATTGGTACCGTAAGTAATGTCTGCACGATAAGCCTGTGCTTTTTCAGTCGGGTCTTGCATGGAGTAGATAATGCCAATGCTTAAACCTAAAAACTCAAATAAAGGGCGGTTGAGTTCGGCATCACGCTGTGCCAAGTAGTCGTTCACAGTAATGACGTGCACGCCCTGACCGCTTAAAGCATTTAAATAACAGGCCAAAGTTCCCATTAGGGTTTTACCTTCACCTGTACGCATTTCTGCAATTTTACCTTCATGCAAGGTAATACCACCAATCAACTGCACGTCATAGTGACGCATGCTCATGACACGTTTGGCGGCTTCACGACATACTGCAAATGCTTCTGGTAATAATTTATCTAAACTTTCGCCTTTGTTATAACGTTGTTTGAATTCTTCGGTTTTTGCAGATAAGTCTGCATCGCTTAAGGCAGATATCGTCGGCTCGAGCGCATTAATCTTGTCTACGATTTTACACATGCGTTTGAGTTCGCGCTCATTTTTAGTACCGAAGATTCCTCCGATCAGACTTGCCAACATGAATAAACTCTCTAAATCTTGCTTGTCAAATAAATAGGTTTTTCTTAGTGGTTATTATGGTGCTAGAAATTTGAAGTACAAGGGTTTTGCACAAAAACCTATTAAAAATTCCAATCTCTACTTGCCATTTCTCGCTGCTAAGTAGCAGTTAATGTAACAAATTTCGAGCGGACGATATATAGCAATCACACATCAATCTATTTTGAAAATGCAATAAAAATGACACACCATATTCAAATTATTCATAAGCACATACAAAAACACTATTTAATTCTGCAAAAGGAATGGCGCATAGTAGTACGCATACATCACACAACAAAACAAGACAGAGGTACACAATGACTATTCGCTTAGGTGACATCGCACCCAACTTCACACAAGATTCAAATGAAGGCCCAATTGATTTTTATGAATTTTTAGGTGACAGCTGGGGCATTCTATTTTCGCATCCTGCCGATTACACACCTGTCTGCACCACCGAGCTAGGCTATACCGCAAAACTGAAAGATGAATTCAGCAAGCGCAATGTCAAAGCGATTGCACTTTCTGTAGATGATGCTGAATCTCATAAAGGCTGGATTCAAGATATTAACGAAACTCAAGATACAACGGTTAATTTCCCAATTCTTGCTGACCAAGATCGTAAAGTGTCTACCCTGTACGATTTTATTCACCCGAATGCCAGCGAAACTCTGACTGTTCGCTCATTAATCATTATTGATCCAAATAAAAAAGTACGCTTGATCATTACTTATCCTGCTTCTACAGGACGTAATTTCCACGAAATTTTACGTGTGATTGATTCACTACAACTGACTGACAATTACAAAGTTGCAACGCCTGCCAACTGGCAAGATGGTGAAGATGTGGTGATCGTGCCTTCCATTCAGGATGAAGCGGAACTTAAAGAACGCTTCCCAAGTGGATATAAAGCCATCAAGCCTTATTTGCGTTTGACCAAACAACCGAACCGCACTTAATTAAGTGTTACATGAGCAAGCCTATCTTCGGATAGGCTTTTTACAATCAAAGCATTTGAAACACGCCTAAATTCAATCAGCATTAAAAAAGGATTTAACCCAAAAGATTAAATCCTTTTTAATAAACATTTTGATCGAATGATCTAGTCACGTTTATCTAACGGTACCCAGTCAATCACCCATGCAGATTTCATATTCAAACTTGGGTCTGCGGTAATTTTCTTGCGGGTTGCATCTGCAGCATCACGGTCTTTAGATGGCCCAACCATAATCCGAACCCCTTTAGACGTTGGACTTTGGGTGACTTTATAACCTTTGGCTTTCAGTTTTGCCGCCAAAGCATCGGCATTGGCTTGGTTAGCAGCCAAAGCCACTTGTACCATCCACTGCTTATCGCCTTCTTCCAATAACTTACGTGCTTTTTCAGCTTCAGCCTTTTTCTTGGCAGCTTCTTCAGCTTTGCGTTTTTCCTCAGCTTTACGTTTTTCTTCGGCAGCCTTACGTTCTGCTTCTTTTTTCGCTTCTGCTGCTTTGCGCTCTTGTTCAGCTTTACGTTTTGCATCGGCTTGGCGTTGTTCTTCCGCTTTGCGCTTCTCTTCTGCAATACGTTTTTCTTCCGCTAAACGCTTTTCATCTGCTGCTTTTTTCTCTGCAGCACTACGCTCTTGCGCGGCTTTTAACTCAGCAGCTTTCTTGGCATCCGTTGCCTTTTGCTGCTCTAACTTCTTTTGCTGGGCAGCTTTTTCTTCAGCCAAACGCTTTTGCTTGGCTTGTTCATCTTCGACCAATTCCGGTGGAATATTGTCAGAACTTTGCTGCTGACCAGAACGCAATGCATTTAAGGCAGCATATTCTTCTGCAGCTTTACGCGCTGCTTCAGCTTCTGCCTGTTGTTGCATCGCTAAAAACTCAGCTGCACGTGCTTCTTGCTCCGCTACTGCTTTTTCACGCGCACGGCGCTGCTCTTCAAGCAGACGCTGCTCGGTTTGCACATCGACAGTTAAAGGTTGCAATTGCACCATTTCTGCCTGATTGGCATTTTTATGTTGAACTTGTTCGGCTTGGCTTGGGGTTTTCACATTATTTTGATGTATTTCTTCTTGCCCTTTTAAAAGCAATGCTGCCAATAAAACACCACCACCTAATAAAACAACGCCACCCATCCAGCGCTGTTTGTTATTCATTGACATTCTTCCAAATACTCCCATACCGCTTCTAAGGTATGAAATGATCCACATACCAAAATCAGCTGATTATTTTTTGTTTCATCCAGTGCTGATTTAAAAGCCAATTGTATACTGTCGAAGTGTTGTATTGTTTCGCCTTGCAAAGCCTGATCCAAAACCGTGATCTCCGCCGCACGAGGCACATTTAATGTGGCAATTTTCCACATTACGACACTATCTTTCAATAACTCAACCACAGAATTTATATCTTTATCTGCAAGCATTGAAAAAACACTGACCACTTCAGTGTACTGTTTATTGTAATTTAAGAAATTGCGCAATTGCTTTAACAAAAATTCAACGCCATGCGGGTTATGTCCTGCATCAAAAATCACGGTTTTGCCCTGAATTTGACGAATTTCAAAACGTCCCGCCAATTTGGCCGTTTGAATACCTTGTGCAATTGCGTCTTGGGTGATTTCTAAACCACTGTGCAAGACTGCTGCCACAGCCGTTGAAATATTATCGAGGGCTAAACTGCCTGTTGGAAGTTTTAAGGTACAACCCGATGCAGCAAACATCCATGACTGACCATCTTGCATATCCCGATAAAAATAATCACGATTCAAGACAAACAAAGGTGCATTGCAGGTTGCTGCTTTGTCGTGAATAGCTTGAGGCAAATCTTGCTGACCTGCAAAAATGACAGGAATGTTAGGACGAATAATGCCTGCTTTTTCATAGGCAATTTTTTCGATGCTATCGCCTAACCAATCGACATGATCTAAACCGATATTGGTAATAACCGCCACATCAGGATTGACGACATTGACCACATCTAAGCGTCCACCTAAACCGACTTCAAGCACCCATACATCGCAATCACGTGCTTTAAAAATCACAAAGGCTGCCAAAGTCGTGGCCTCAAAAAAAGATAAACTCAGATCGCAATCACGTCGTGCTTGATCGACTTGCACAAAAGCATCAATCAAACTTTGGTCATCGATTTCGACGCCTGCTAATTTGACTCGTTCATTAAAACGGTAAATATGTGGCGATTGGTACAACCCAACCCGATAGCCCTGCGCATTTAAAATAGCCGCTAAAGTGGTTGTGGTTGAGCCTTTGCCATTGGTTCCCGCAACCGTAATGACTTTAGCTTTAGGATGGGTTACACCCAATTTTTCTGCAACGGGAATGACCCGTTCCAAACCTAAATCAATACCCGTAACGTGAACATGGCTCCAATAATTGAGCCATGTGTTTAAATCATCGGTTGCAAGAGGTGCTGTGTTCAAGGCAAGTTCATCAGTTTCGCAAGAATACGATAAACTGTATCACGTAATGCATGACGATGGACAATTTGATCGACCACACCATGATCAAGTAAGTATTCTGCACGTTGGAACGGTTCTTCCAGTTTTTCACGTACAGTTTGCTCAATGACACGTTTACCCGCAAAACCAATCATCGCTTTAGGTTCTGCAATGTGCACATCACCCAGCATCGCCAATGATGCAGTTACACCACCATATACAGGATGTGTTAATACTACGATGTAAGGTAAGCCTGCTTCTTTCATACGTTGAATTGCTGCAGAAGTACGCGCCATTTGCATTAATGACAACATGCCTTCTTGCATACGCGCACCGCCCGATGCTGCGAAGCAAATTAACGGTTGTTTTTGCTGAATCGCACGTTCAGCAGCTTGCACAAAACGGTCACCCACTACGGTACCCATTGAGCCGCCCATAAAATCAAACTCAAATGCACAAGCAATGACTGGCATATCTTTTAATAAGCCCTGCATCACCACTAAAGCTTCGGTTTCACCCGTTTTCTTTTGCGCTTCAGTCATACGCTCAGGATAAGCTTTGCTGTCTACAAATTTGAGTGGGTCTTTGGCAGAGAATTCTTGACCTAATTCGTTTTGCACTTGGTCAAAGAACCAAGTTAAACGCTCACGCGCTTTCATACGTAAATGTTCATCACATTGTGGGCATACATAAGCGTTGAACGACATTGCCGTACGTGTCACCAAGGCATGACATTCTGGACATTCAATCGTTGGTTCAGTAAAGATCGCTTTTAACGCTTGTTGCTCATCTGGTGTTTCAATACCAGGTACACCACGTGCAGTCCACGGCGTCGATGGGCTTAGAATTTTCCCTGTTTTCACTTCTTGACTCATACTAACTCATCGAGCGCAGCTCGAAGCTCCTTCACTTTATTAACCGTTGCAATGACGGCTTGTTCTGGTGCTAAGCTCGCAAATTGTTTTACAAAAGCACTTCCGACAATGACTGCGTCGGCAGCCGCGCCCATTGCTTTGGCAGATGCAGCATCACTGATGCCAAAACCCACACCCACAGGCACGTTGGTTACAGCTTTAATCTGTTGGATGCGGGTTGCTGCTTCTGCAACATCAAGTGTTGCTGCACCCGTCACGCCTTTCAAAGAAACATAATAAATAAAGCCACTGGCTTGGTTTGCAACAAATTGAATACGCTCTGGTGTAGAAGTTGGCGCTAACAAGAAAATTTGATTCATCCCATATTTATTCAGGACTTCATCAAATTCTTGGGCTTCTTCAGGTGGTAAATCGACCAGAAGAACACCATCGACACCACAGTCATGTGCATATTCAACAAACTTTTCATAACCAATGACTTCTACAGGGTTTAAATATCCCATCAATACCACAGGAGTTTCCTGATCTTTTTGACGGAACTCTTTGACCATGTTTAAAGCATCTAGCGTATTGGTTCCACCTGCCAACGCTCGCTCTGCAGCGAGGGCAATTACTGGACCATCAGCCATTGGGTCTGAAAACGGCAAACCTAATTCAACGACATCTACCCCTGCCTCGACCATTTGATGTAACAACGGAACTGTGACTTCTGGATGAGGGTCACCTGCCATAACATAAGAAACCAAGGCCTTACGCTGTTGAGATTCAAGCTGTGCAAATCGTGTGGCTAAACGTGACATAGGGTTGTATTTTCCTTGAATGATTAAAACTGAGACATTTGCTATTGTAGAAATACAAATTGACCCATTGTAACGCTATTTTTTACTCAATGAATAGCGCACAGGCATGAGTTGCTGCATTTCTGTTTGCAAAACGATTTATTCAGAACAACCGCGAGGCTACATTTACTGATATTTGCGCTTTTTTCTCAATGATCAAAGATGCCTAATTTTGCCTGCTTATCGGTTTTTGAAACTTGCTCAATCGTGCTTTTAAATTTAAAAATATTGATAAAAATAAACAACTTCAGGTTTTATCTTAGGCTTTATCAACCTTGCAAAAGCTGATTCGGTCATGGCTACACACAGCTTATTTTCAATCTCTTAGCGCGAAATCACCTGTTGATAATGAGCCAATCCATACTATTTATGGCGTATTTTGCTGTAGAGAAAGTGCATCCTCAGCTTGCTGCAACTGCTGTTTACGTTTTAGCAAGGTCTGTCCTGTACAGGCTTTATAGGCACGCGCCAAAGCCGATTGGTCTGAATAACCCAACAACTGTGCAATATCGCTTAGGCTCACATTTTGTCGCAGTAAGTTTTCACAGCGCTGCATCCGTTCTATTTCAAGAATCTGTTTAAAACCCGTACCTTCCTGTTTAAGCTGACGCTGTAACGTACGCCCTGAACGAAATAAACGCTGCGCCACCCATTCAATGCTCGGCACTTGCTGTTCATAACGTAAATAATGCGCCACCTGCTCTTGGACTTGCTGCTGCACGGTTTCTAATTGTGGTTTTAACGCAATCGCATCTTCAGCTTGTTTGGTGAGTAAATGAATTAAAGAGGGATCGGCTTGCTGTGGTTTTAAACTGAGGCTTTCTAAATTTAAAACAATTTGATATTCCGCTTGCTTAAATAAAACCTTACAACCATAAAACTTTTCATAATGCAGCATCGCCATACGCGGTGCATGGGCAAAATGAATCTCCCGTATCGGAGAGTGTTGAAAATCAAAAATTTGCATGGCCAATTGAGTCATACAAGCAAAAGTCATTTCATGAACCAAGCTGTATTTTTCATCCACCAATGGCCATGATAAATATAAAGCATCTGATTGTTGTTCCAGTCGCATTGGTACGGCTGCCGTACCATCCACCACCAAGCGACTAAAACGCATCATATATTGAATGGCTTCTGCAACACTGTTACTACGCGATGCCATATAGCCAAGCACGCCAAAATGTTCAGGCTGAATATAACGTGCCAATTCAAAAACGAGCGTTGGACAATCTAAAAACTGAATACTGTGTTGGATGATCTCGTTAAAAAACTGATAGGACGATTGGGTATCCATGGGCAATGCCAACACATGCTGTAACTGCTGCAATTGTGCAGGCGAAAATCCAAGCTGCTCAGGAACTCTGCCCTGTGCAGATAAATAGCGTAACCAAAGTTGATAATAACCATTCGGAATTTGAATTTCGCTCATGTGCTTGCTCATTTTGACATGCATCATTTTCTTTTGTCGCTTAATGTATAAAAACTGGCAAATACTGTCAAAACAAATCTGCCAAAGCCCGACATAATGCAAACAGGATTGACCAGAGTGAAATAAAATAAAATGAATGCACTTGTCCAATATCATGCTGCGCCCATAGTACGCAGCAATCTCGATTTTAAATTAGCCGATGTGCCGCGTTACTGGTTTGCAGGTGACCCGTTTTTAACCCGCATGTTTGATGCTTTGAGCCTGACTTTTCCTGATGGCGAGCGTTATTTCATTCAATCGGTACGTTTGTTCCGTGATCAAATTCAAGACCCTGACTTAAAACAGCGTGTTGCCGATTTTATTCGACAAGAAGCTCAGCACGGCATTGCACACGACAAAATGAATCAGGTCATGAAAGATCAAGGCATGCCTGTAGATCAGTTTATTCAGCGTCTAAACAAAGTGTTTAAGTTTGAACTGAAATATCGCTCGCCCCAATACAACATCGCCATGACAGCAGCTGCGGAACATTTAACCGCACTTATGGCAGAAACTTTTTATGGCGAAAAAGACACGCTGCAAGATGCACATCCTTATGTCCGTGCTTTATTTGCATGGCATGCGATTGAAGAAATGGAACATCGTGATGTGGCGTTTGATGTGATGCAACAGGTGGGCAATGTGCCTGAAGTGACTCGAAAAATGGCGTTGGTGCTGACCACAGGTTTAATGTTCGGATTTACCCTGTACCGCGCCAATGTCATGCTGAGATGCGATGGGTTTAATCGTACCCAGCGCCTTAAAATGAATGTACGTGGCTTGCAATGGCTGTTTGGCAAACAAGGGAAATTACGCAAAATGCAATCACAATATCGTGATTGGTTTAAACCTGACTTTCACCCTAGCCAACATCCAATCATCGCGCAATATGATGTCTGGCTTGAGACTTTGGCGCAAACAGGCGACCCAATTCAGGCAGGTGAAGCATTTTGGCAGGCAGGAAAATAAAGCTTTTGGTTTTGCTTGGCTTTTAACCAATGAACACCTAAGCATTGCTTAGCTTTATACAAACTTGCCTCTAATATCTTTATATAAAGTAAGGCATAAGGCAATGCTGAGTCATATCTTATTATTTCTTATTTATGAGTGACCAACACAGTTTAAGCGTAAGAGATCGCTGTTACTGTTACAGCTCCATCTCCTACGCAGAAAAAGGTTTTAGTCCTGATTCATAATAAAAAAGTATTGGCGATAATATTTCAGCTCAGCAATCGAATCACGAATATCATCCATCGCCAAATGCGACGCATTCTTTTTCAAACCGCTCATAATTTCTGGACGCCAGCGCTTTGCCAACTCTTTCACTGATGAAACATCCAAATTACGATAATGGAAGTACTGTTCCAATTCAGGCATTAAACGGTGTAAAAAACGGCGGTCTTGGCAAATTGAGTTGCCACACATTGGCGATGTTTTAGGATTAACCCATTTTTTCAGAAACTCAATAGTTTGCTGTTCTGCATCCTGCGCAGTGAGTTTGCTGCGACGCACACGCTCAATTAAGCCCGATTGTCCATGCTGACGTGTATTCCACTCATCCATGGCATTTAAAATACGATCAGGTTGATGCACAGCCAGCACAGGACCTTCTGCCAAAATATTTAAATGATCATCGGTCACAATGGTAGCCACTTCAATAATTTGGTCGTTATCGGTATCTAAACCTGTCATTTCCAAATCAATCCAAATGAGGCGAGTATCAGGCGTGCTGCTCATAAATGTGCAATCTTATTCGGCTTAAAAACAACATAGTAGCAAATTTCTTGCTTCTTGGCTGTAACTGTGCCCCCGCTTCATGCTATTTTTGCCATCCTGAGTTCATGGTTTTTTTAGGATATGAATGGCTTTAATTCGTAAGCGTCGATTGACTGAACAACAGCAACGTCGAATTGAAAAACAACACAAGTCACGTCAGGCAGACATTGACACTTCACATAATTTAGAAGGCTTGGTGGTACAACACTATGGTCGTCAATTAGAAGTGCAGGCTTTATCTGTTCCTGAAATTCATCCTGAAAAACCTGTGGTGCACGCAGGTGAGCCTGAACCGTTTTGGAAACCTATCGAAATAGGCAGCATTTGGCGTTGTCATACTCGCACCAATTTAGAATTATTGGTGACGGGAGATCGGGTCAAATGGCAAGCCGATCCGAATACAGGTTTAGGGATTATTACCGCGATTCATCCACGCCAATCTTTATTGACCCGACCTGATCGTTATCACAAAGTTAAACCTGTTGCCGCCAATATCAGTTTGATTGTGATTGTTTTTGCGCCTTTGCCTGAACCTGCACCGGGCTTGATTGACCGCTATTTGGTTGCTTGTGCCGATGCCGATATTCCCGCCTTATTGGTCTTAAACAAATCTGATTTGCTCAAAGAAAACGACCCGATTTTAGACTTGCTTAAGGAATATCAAGACTTGGGGTATGAAGTCATGCAAACCCAGTCCGATGCGAATTTAGAGCATTTGGCGGCACGTTTGGCAGGTGAAACGGTGGCTTTTGTTGGACAATCGGGTGTGGGGAAAAGCTCGCTGATTAATGCCATCGTGCCTGAAGCGGCGCAAAAGACCAATATCATTTCAGAAAACTCAGCACTTGGACAACACACCACAACCTCTACCCGCTTAATTGGCTTTGGAGATGGTGCAGCCTTAATTGACTCACCGGGGATTCGTGAATTTGGTTTATGGCACTTAAGCCAAGATAAAATTCAAAATGGTTTTCCTGAAATTGAAAACCTGCTGGGGCATTGCCAATTCCGCAACTGTACCCATAAACATGAAAAGCAATGTGCGCTGCGACTGGCTGCTGCAGAAGGTGAAATATTATCGCGTCGTTTAGACAGTTATTTAAGACTGTGTGATGAAATTGCCGAAGCGCAACAAAAAAATTAATTTTATTATGGCGCTGCCCTTGAAGCGGTGTTTTTGATCGCCATATTTATACGCTATACTCTTGAACAATTTTGACATTGTAATTAGGTGACTTGTGGAACGTTGGTTCGAATTTATGGGGAATCATCCCTTCTTATTTGGGACGCTGGCTGTATTAGTAGTGTTGTTCTTTGTGTTAGAAGGTCAACGCAATGGTCGCAAAATTTCCCCACAATCTTTGGGTATTTTAGTCAAAGCTAAAAATGCCATGTTGATTGATTTACGTGATGCCAAAGATTTTCGTGAAGGTCATATCAGTGGTAGCCGCAATATTCCCTATAGCCAAATTACCAAGCATGTTGAAGAGTTAAAAACCTCAGATCGTCCATTGGTCTTTATCTGTAACTTGGGTCAGGTTGCAGGCAGTGCTTTACAACAGGTCGCACATACCGATGCCTATCGTTTAGATGGCGGTATTAGCAACTGGAAAGCACAAGGTTTACCTTTAGTAAAAAGCAAATAGTTTTACCCAATATTTTTCGCAAGGAGAACAATCATGGCTGAAGTCACTATTTATTCAACGACTGTATGTCCATACTGCATTCGTGCAAAACAACTCCTTGAGCGTAAAGGCGTTGCCTATAAAGAAATTAATTTGTCGAATGAAGCGCCTGAAGTACGTGTTGAATTAATGCAACGTACCAATCATCGTACCGTTCCACAAATTTTCATCAATGACCAATTTATTGGCGGCTTTGACCAATTATATGCGTTAGATCGCGAAGGCAAGCTCGATCAATTATTGGCATAAACATAACACGATAACCAACTCTTAAGGATTTAACATGAGTGAAGAACAACAAGCTCAACCACAATTGGCATTAGAGCGTATTTATACCAAAGACATTTCTTTTGAAGTTCCTGGGGCACAAGTATTTACCAAAGAATGGCAGCCTGAATTGAACATCAACCTGTCATCTTCTGCAGAAAAAATTGATCCAACCCACTTTGAAGTAGCATTAAAAGTTGTGGTTCAAGCCAACAACGCGGGCGATACTGCATTTATTGTTGATGTTACCCAAGCTGGTATTTTCCTGATTGATGGCGTTGAAGAAGAGCGTTTACCGTACATTCTTGGCGCATACTGCCCGAACATTTTGTTCCCATTCTTGCGTGAAGCAGTGAATGATATGGTTACCAAAGGCAGCTTCCCACAATTATTGTTAACGCCAATCAACTTCGATGCCGAGTTTGAAGCCAATATGCAACGTGCTCAAGCCGCTGCAGCTGAAGGTCAAGCTTAATTCGCGATTGGATATAAAAAAACCGCTGAAATTTCAGCGGTTTTTTATGTCATCCGTTTGCTGATGGACGATCAAAATTAAAAATCATCATCCTGAGATGGATCTCGATACAAGGCATCATGAATCGCTTCGACCAATTGCTGCGCAATTTCCTGTTTCGAGGCTTTTTCCAAATCGCGTTTTTCCATACGGTAGCTTTCGGCAAAAAATACCGTCATGGCATTTTCATCGGAAGCAAAACCAATATCGGCACGGGAAACGTCATTGCAGGCAATCATATCCAGTTTTTTCGCCACCAACTTGCCTGCTGCATACTCTTCTACATTGCGGGTTTCTGCAGCAAAGCCAACCATAAACGGACGTTTTTCCTGTTGCGCAATGGTCGCAACAATATCAGGGTTTTTGACCAACGCCACATTCAGCTCATCGCCTAATTTTTTAATTTTGTGTTCCGCAATTTCTGCCACGCGGTAATCTGCCACCGCGGCTGTAGCGATGAAAATATCACAGCCTTGTTCAAGCATCTGCAAACTGGTATCTAGCATTTGAATTGCAGAAGACACATTAATTCGCTGTACCCCATTTGGCGTATCTAAACTAACTGGGCCTGCAATAAGCGTGACTTTTGCCCCTGCTGCATAACAGGCTGCAGCCAAAGAAAAACCCATTTTGCCTGTACTATGGTTAGAAATATAACGCACAGGGTCTAAAGCTTCGCGGGTTGGGCCTGCTGTAATGGTGACATTTTTGCCTGCCAACATGCCAAATTTTTCCACCAAAGCACGCTGTGCCTGATGAAAATACTGCGTCACCTGATGCGCCAAATCTTCAGGTTCTGGCATACGCCCTAAACCAACATCTCCACAGGCTTGTTCGCCCGCATCGGGCATAATTACATGCACGCCATCTTCCACCAAAGTGGTTAAGTTACGCTGTGTGGCTTTGGCTGCCCACATTTGCTGATTCATGGCAGGTGCAACCCAAACTGGTGCAGTGGTGGCTAAATATAAAGTACTGAGCAAATCATCGGCCAGACCTGCAGCAAATTTGGCTAAGGTGTCGCAACTGGCGGGCGCAACCAAAATTAAATCGGCCCACCGTGCCAATTCAATATGCCCCATGCCTGCTTCGGCTTCGGTATCTAATAATTCGGTATGTACAGGATTGCCCGACAATGCTTGAAAGGTCAGCGGTGTAATAAAAGCTTGTGCCCCTCTGGTCATGACCACGCGAACACTAAACCCTGCATCCTTTAAACGACGCACTAAAATCGCACTTTTATAGGCCGCAATGCCGCCTGTCACAGCTAAAATAATGTTTTTATGAGGGAGGACGCTTAAATCGAAGCTCACAAATAAGCCACCTTTTTGTTGCAGTGGCGCTCACAATAGCATTAAATAATGTCATTCCCAAGAGATCTGTTGGGATTTAAGTTTCAAATTTAGAATAAAAAAGTCAAATAACAATGCATTTATCTATTAAACATTGGCCTGAACAAGAACGGCCACGTGAGCGTCTGATTCAAAATGGTGCTGCAAGTTTGTCCGATGCCGAACTACTGGCTATTTTCCTGCGCTCAGGCTCGCAACAACATTCTGCGGTGGAGTTGGCACGATTGCTAATTCAGCATTTTGGCAATCTCACTACTTTACTCGATGCACCCATTGCCGAGTTGTGTCAATTTCACGGCATGGGTAACAGTAAATATTCACAGCTCATGGCAGTTAAAGAACTCGGACGGCGTTATGTGGCTGAACATTTAAAACAAGATGCGCTAGAGCTTAGCAACTCCAAACGTTTGATGGAGTATTTGCGTTTTGAACTTTTGGGCGAAACCCAAGAAGTGTTTGCGGTACTTTGTCTAGATGCCTGTTTACGCAAAATCAGCTTTAAAAAGTTATTTTATGGCGCAGTGAATTCGTGTGAAATTTCTATTAATCAATTGCTGCGTTTTGCAATTAGCCAACACGCTACGGCGATTGTGATTGCACACAATCATCCTTTCGGATTGCCACATCCCTCACGTGCAGATTTAATCCTGACGCAGCAGATTCAGCAAGCCTGTCAGTTGCTAGAGCTGCGTTTGATCGATCACTGTATCATCTCAAGTGAAGGTAATTTTTCCTTTGCCGAACAACAACTGCTTAAATTTGAGCACACTTAAAATTTGCATATTGACAAAGCCTGCACAAGCACAGAAGATCATCAAAAAATTGTGATGATTCTAATAAAATGATAGTCGATCAACCCAGTGTATTTAACTTACTGTTTTCTTGGCGGGGCACGATTTTACCGAAGGTCTTACCGCCTTTGGGCTTGGTGATGTTGATCTCCACCATTATTGGCGGTTTGTCTTATATTGGTTATTTTCATTTTCCAGAATTGCCTTTGGTTGGCTTTACTTTAATTGGGGTGGTGCTGTCGATTTTTTTGGGCTTTAAAAACTCTGCCTGTTATGACCGTTGGTGGGAGGCACGTAAACTTTGGGGCATGCTGATTGCCAACGCGCGCCACTTTGACCGCGACTGCCGTATACTTAGTCAAGCACGACGTGAACGCGTCATTCAGCACGTCATTGTATTTGCCAATGTCTTGCGCGACCGCCTGCGTCATCAAACTGCCAATCCAACCGAGTTAATTCAAACCAGTGGCATGAGTCAGCAAGCAATTACCCAACTGTATCAACAAGCCAATGCGCCGCAATACACGCTCAGTTTGATTCAATGGGAGTTAATGCAAGCACTTAAAGAGGGCGAAATTTCCGATATTATTTACACACAAATGAATCAACACGTCACAGAGCTGAGTTTGGTACTCACGGGTTGTGACCGTATTGCTACCACACCGCTCCCTTTTGCGTATTCAGTCCTACTTAACCGAACAGTGTACTTTTTCTGTTTTATGTTGCCCTTTAGTTTAGGGTCTACACTCGGATTGGCGACTCCGCTTTTGGTCGGTATTTTGGCTTATACTTTTTTAGGTCTGGATGCGCTCAGTTCTGAAATTGAAGAACCTTTTGGCACGCAAAGCAATGACTTACCTTTAGATGCCATGGTAAGAACCATTGAAATTGAATTATTGGGTACGTTGGGTAAACCAACGCCACCACCAATTCAGGCACAGGACAATAATTTGCTTTAGACCCTCTTCCCAACCTTCTCCCAGAGGGAGAAGGAGTTTTTATCCTTTCTAAATTTTAATAATGGATATCACATCTGCTTATATGAGAAGGTTGGGATGAGGGAGTTACTCAACAAAACTCTCCCAAATCCCAATTTGACCATCTTTCACCCGCGGAATATTGCCCAATTTAATCCACGGCATATTTTCACCATGAAAATCACTGCCGACAGATACTTTTAGACCATGTTCAGCAATCATGCGATCCACCATTTGACGGGTCGATGCAGGGTCAATATTAGGCGGCAATTCCACAGCATCCCCCCCATATTTGGCAAAAATTTCAATCAAATAACGAATATTGGTGGCAGATAAATCATAACGGGTGGGATGTGCCAATACAGCAAAGCCCTGACTGTCATGAATTACCCGAATCGTATCTTCCAAACTCAAGCCGTCAAATTTCACATAAGCCTTTTTGCCTTCTTTAATATATTTATCAAAGGCTTGCTGCACACGCGTAACAATGCCTTTTTCCTGTAAAGTTTTGGCAATGTGTGTGCGAGTAATCCGATCTGCTACGCCTTCGACTTTAAGAAGTACATCATTATAAATATCTTGTCCAATCAGCGGAGTGAGTAAATCACAAATTTGTTTGGCACGTTCTGCACGAATTTGTTTTTGCTGTTCCAGCAGCGCCTGTAAAGGTGCAGGATTTTGCATGTTTAGCGCCACCACATGCACGCTATAGCTTTTTTTAGTGGCAGGACGTGACCATTGACTGGAAATTTCCACTCCCGAAATAATCTTTAAATCTTGCCCCTGAGCCGCTTGCTCTGCCAAAGCCAGCCCATCCATTGTGTCATGATCAGTCAATGCCAAGGTATGAATGCCCTGCTGAATTGCCGCAGACACCAATTCTCCAGGTGACAAAGTTCCATCAGAAATATTACTGTGTGTATGTAAATCTACGCCGTGCATCACTTATACTATGTCATTTATTTGATCAGATTTAGATACTCTAACATGAAAGCACTTTTAGACTTTGTGCCCCTCATTATTTTCTTTTATTTATACAAAACTGTAGATCCAAAAGACACTAATCATCAATTACTACAACTCATCGGCTCTGCAGGCGGTGTCGATAACAACCATATTTTGGTGGCCACCACAGGTCTGATCATCTCGATGTTAGTGGTGTACGGCGCATTGTTCATCATGCAAAAATTCCGTTTAGATAAACAACAGTGGATTGTGCTGTTTATGACCGTAATTTTTGGTGGCGTTACTTTAATGTTAAGCGATGACTTTTATATTCGCCTGAAAGCTGCCATTTTAAACATTGTATTTGCAGGTGCTTTTTTGCTATCACCATGGTTCAGCAAAGACCGTAAACCACTGATTCAACGCTTATTCGGGCCTGTGTTCAACTTGACCGAAGCTGGCTGGAAAAACCTGAATTATACTTGGGCAGCCATGTTTGCAGTCATGTCTTTCCTACACATATTTTTTGCATTTTTATTTATGGACGGAAAATATTGGGGCGAATTCACTGCTTTTGGTGACATGATTGTGATGTTTTCCTTTATCATTGTGCAGTTTATTGTATTGCGCAAATACTTTAAAACATCTGAATAATTTCTGATCTGCGATATTCGAGAGTAACTATGCCTTTATTTGTTCTGAGTTGTACTGACCGTGAAGGTACACTGGAAAAACGTCTTGCGACCCGTCCTGCACATCTTGCACGTTTGCAACAACTCGATGCCGAAGGTCGCTTAATTGTGGCGGGGGCAATGCCAAAAGACCCAAGCAATCCACAAGCAGGCTTTTATGGCAGCACCATGATTGTCGATTTTGACAGTCGTGAAGCACTCGATGCTTGGCTACAAGATGAACCTTTCTTAAAAGAAGGCGTATATAGCCACATTGACGTTAAGCCATTCAATAAAGCATTCCCTCAAGGATAAGCGCTATGCGTTTCGTTGTTGCCAGTGTTGTTGCTGTTCTGCTCAGTTCACCTGTATATGCAGTTGAGCCAGCCACAACCACACCTACTGCACCTGCTCCTGCTGCTGTGACCAACACGGCAGCTGTAGCAACAGCCAATGGGGTTACTCCTGCACAAGATAAGCCCCTGACTGCAGAACAAATTGCCAAAAATAAAGCCCTTCAGGAAGCTAAAACCAAAGCCTTGATTAAAGATCAGAGCACACGTTTGCAACAACTTGAACAGGCAAACCTCGATGCTTTGGCACAGAATCAGGAACTGCAACTTAAAAACGATAATTTAGGCGTGCAAGTTCAAGTACTGCAAAGTGAACGCAGTGCGCAAATGTTTTTATACGGTGCTGCAACACTCGCGGTTGGCGTATTGCTCGGCTTCTTAATTGCTAGCTATGTCTATACCAAACGTCGCCGCCAATGGTAAGGTGAGCATTCACCTCTTGATTTAAGGTACTCTGGTTTTGTTTCAGCCTATTCAAACTGCCGAGCTGGATTGGCAACTGGTCGATGGTATTGATGTGCCCATTTCCAAACAATTTGGCGATGTGTATTTCTCTAAAGACAACGGTTTATTAGAAACACGGCATGTGTTTTTACAGGGCAATGACTTACCCATCCGTTTAGCAGCGCTGAATGATTTTGAATATTTTTGTGTAGGCGAAACAGGCTTTGGTACAGGCTTAAATATTTTAGCGCTCTGGCAATTATGGCAACAGGTACGTCCCAATAATCGCAGCCATTTACACGCAATTTCTGTCGAAAAATTTCCACTTTGCAAAGCCGATCTTATACGTGCCTTAGCGGCTTGGCCCGAACTCAGTCATCTGTCTGAACAGCTGATTCAGCAATACCCTGCCGCTATTGCAGGCTGTCATCGTTTAAACTTTCCAGATGAACGCTTTAGCCTAGATTTATGGCTAGGCGATGCTCAGGAAGTTTTTCCTGTCATTGCTAAAACTGCTCCTGTCAATGCGTGGTTTTTAGATGGCTTTGCACCCGCCTGTAACCCCGATATGTGGCAGGAAACCGTGCTCAACCCGATTGTAGCACTGTCCGATTATGGCACGACTTTTGCCTCATTTAGTGTGGCAGGCGTACTCAAACGTGGCTTAAAACAACACGGTATTCACATCACCCGCCCACGCGGTTTTGGGCATAAACGGGAAATGCTGAAAGCCATCTGGCAAGCGCCTGAAATAGAGCCAATATCCGATCAGAACGAAACTCAAATTACAACAAATACCACAACAAGCAACCAACAGCGCCATATTGCGATCATAGGCGCAGGAATTGCGGGTTTAAGCTGTGCGTGGGCATTTTCCCAACGAGGGCATCAAGTCACGCTCTATGACCAAACAGCGCCACTTGCAGGCGGTTCTGGCAATCCTTTGGCACTCTTAAACCCAAAACTTTGCCCAATTCATCAAAGTGCTGATCATTTAATGACTTTGGCATGGCAACATGCTTTAAATCACTATGCCGCATTCAAAGCATTTCGTCCGTTGCAGATTCATCAACTGGCACTTAAACATGCCGATGAATTGCTGGATTTAGCCACACAATATCCAAAAGGTATTTTAGCAGCACAGAGTGCAACCGAACTTACGCCACAAAGCGACTTTGCCAGTTTAAACTTATTGCAAGCAGGAGCAGTTTCTCCACATCAACTGCGTGATGAAATTCTTGCGCATCCGCACATTCAGTTTCAGCAAGCTCAAATTAAACAAATCACCACGACAGCACAGCAACTGATCTTACACAGCGTAGATACTGAACTTGGAACATTTGATCATGTCATCGTCTGTGCAGCGCTGCAAAGCGGTGCTTTTTTTGAGCATTACCCTGTGCTTAAACCCATTCGTGGGCAAGTTAGCTGGGTAAATAATACAGATCAGGCTTTGCCATTATCACAAGCCTATAGCTATGGCGGCTATTGCATGCAGCTCAATGCCGATCAACTGATTTTAGGTGCATCGTTTTATCCAAATCGGGAAGATTGTGACGTCTTGGCAGAAGACCATGTGCATAACTACGAACTTATCCACAGTGTCTTTCCTGCGTATGCCGAAAACTTAGCACCCGTAGATACTTGGCAAGGTCGCGCTTCGCTACGCGCCCAAAGTAAGGATTATTTTCCCCTACTTGGCAAAATGCGTGATGATCAGGAAATTTACAGCTTTGCAGGACTCGGTTCTAAAGGCTTTTTATTTGCCCCGTTGTGCAGTGAAATACTGGCGGCACAAGTTTTAGCAGAAGCCTGCGCTGTACCTAAAAACTTAGTACAAAAACTGGCAGCTACACGTTTTCAGAAAAAGGTGAAAACCAAGAAGCCTTATTTTAAAGCTCCTCCACCTTCAAGCTAACGCTCGCTTAGAGAAAATAGAAATAAAACGATACCCAACAAAAAAGCGCCTTACGGCGCTTTCTTCATATTGATGATACTTAGTGACCTTGTTCCAAAGGCATGCCTGCGTCGCGCGCAGCACGTGTACCACCCATTAAAACCACATATTCACGTGAGCTGTCCAAACCTTCTAGTTTTTCCGCTGCACGTGGGGCTTTACTTCCGCCACCACATAAAATGTAAATGGGTTGATCCGCCGACACCTGAGTAAGACTCTCTGCTGATAGATCGTTAATTGGCTGATTCACAGCACCTTTAACATGAGCTTCTGCATAAGCACTTGCATCACGTACATCCCAGATAATCGCGTCAGCTGGGAACTCAAATGTTGTAATTTCTTGTTTACGGATCATTGCGCACTCCTTTGATGTAAAACAACACTTGGCAAATGAAGAAAACATCCCTAGCATCTCAGATATTGTTTCCATTTGCAAAGGTCTTCATTATGCCTTCTTTCGATATTGTTTCTGAATTAGAACTTTTTGAAGTGAATCATGCGGTTCAAAACACACAAAAAGAAATCGGTACTCGTTTCGATTTTCGTGGTCAGGATGTTTCTATCGACCTCAATGAAAAAAACAAAGAGATTAAAATCTCCACTGAAAGTGATTTCCAATGTGAGCAAGTGTATACCATGCTCGAAAATCACTTCTATAAGCGTAAAGTCGACATTCAGGCGCTTGACCCACAAAAAATGACCGCATCAGGTAAAAATGTGATTCAAGTGATCAAACTTAAAGATGGTCTTGACTCAGATACCGCAAAAAAAATTAACAAAGCCATTAAAGACAGTGGCATTAAAGTGCAATCTTCTATTCAGGGTGACAAAATTCGTGTGACCGACAAGAAACGCGACACATTGCAACAAGTAATGGCGTTCTTGAAAGAGCAACAATTTGGTCTGCCACTGCAATTTAACAACTTTAAAGATTAATTTGGGGATGTCATGACACCAACCAATCGCTTAAACAAACTGGTCAAAGCAACATCAAAATTGCCGAAAGGCATTCAAAGCCGCCTTTTGAGTCAAGCCTTTGGTCGTGTCGTGCCGATGGTGGGCACTGCGAAAATTCGCTATCAAGAAGTAACCCCATCGCAAGTGGTGGTCAGTCTTGCCAATCATAAAGCCATGCAAAACCATATTGGACAGGTACATGCCTGTGCTATGGCGCTGCTTGCCGAAACTGCTACAGGTTTTGTGACTGCTATGAATGTACCTGATAGTGCCATTGTGCTGATTAAAAGCCTGAAAGTGGACTTTAAACGTCCAACTCAAGGTGCAATGACAGCCATTGCCACACTCAGCCCAGAACAGCAACAACGCATGCACAGCACCGACAAAGGCGAAACACTGGTCAATGTCAGTGTGATTGATGAATCAGGCGAAGCCCCGATTCAGTGTGAAATGTTGTGGGCATGGGTGTCAAAATCACATTTAAAGCAGAAATAAGCCTAACGCCTGTTTCCTCTCCAAGAAAAAATCCCAGCTACTGTGCTGGGATTTTTTTCATTACGATGTTTGACTAGCTTGATACTTATGATGCTTGACTAGCCTGAGCTTCTAAAAACTTCTGTTTGGCTTCTTCAGGAATCTGACGTTTTGAGCCTTTGACATCAACCGCAACAAAGGTAAATACCCCTTCGGTAACACGCACAGCTTCACGTGAATCATCATGGCTGTCCCACACTTCAATTTGCATTTGAATTGAAGTATTGCCCACTTTCAAAATTTTGGTGTAGCAACTGATCACATCGCCCACTTTTACAGGCACCAAAAAAGTCATTTGGTTAATGGAAATCGTGGCACAACGTCCTTTACTAAAACGCTCGGCATGAATCGCACCTGCCAAGTCCATCTGTGAAACGATCCAGCCTCCAAAGACATCTCCACTCCAGTTGGTATCTGCTGGCATGGCAATTGTTTGTAGGGAAAGCACTCCCTCTGGTTTTACATGAGAATCTGACACGTTCACTCCGGACATTTGCATTAAATTAGCACGAACAGTGCATTAAGACTGGGCATTGAGTTGCTGATCCAACCACTGTTGTAATTCAGTCGCTCGTAGCGCGCCGCTTATTCTAGCAATTTCATTGCTTTTATTCATCAATACCAGTGTTGGAATACTGCGCACATGGAATGCACTGCTTAAGCGTGGATTGGCCTCGGTATCAATTTTGGCAAACACCACCTGCGGATTCTGCTTGGCAACTGTTGCAAAATGTGGTGCCATCATCTTGCAAGGACCACACCAGTCCGCCCAAAGATCAATCAGAATAGGTAAATCGCTATTTTGGATAAAATTACTGAAATTTTGCTCATTCAATTCAATGGGTGCAAGCGGAATCAGCGCTTGATGACACTGCCCACATGCAGGATTGGCAGATAATTTATCTTCAGGTACACGGTTTTTTGCACCACATCCAGGGCATACAATAATCATTTACTGAACTCCAAACAGTTGCTGTAAAAACTCTAATTGGGTCTGAATGGCTTTTTTAAACCATTCACCATGATAAATATCGAAATGTTGCATATCCCACTCTTCATATTGCACATAAGGCGCAATATTGGTGGCCGTTTCACGACTCGATTCAATTGGAATCAGGCTGTCACGCTGTGCAGCAATAAATAACACAGGGATGTTGATTTGCCGCACTTCTTGAATGGGGCGATAACGAATCAAATTAAAAAACACCCGAGCAGGAATTTCCCCACTCCAGTAATGGTCGGGGTTCACAATTGACATATAACCTGCATAACTGTCTGCAGTCGGTAAAAAACATAGTTCTTTTTGCGCCACCACTGCAAGCGTTTTGGGTGACATCCCCACCTTTGCTCCCATATAGTCCTGACTGGAAATTTTTAGGGCTTTCGGAAGTTGCTGCAAAGGATATAACTTGGCACTTTCCGCACCATCTACAAAAGGCACTTGTACCATGACCGCGGCAATATTGTGTAAGCGTGAGGCCAAACTGAGTACATATCCACCGCTCAGCGATGTTCCCCATAAAATCATGCGTTTGGCATCAATCGACTTGCGTTCTGCAACATGTGAGATCATGCTGCGCCAATCATCCAGCTGTGCCTCTATGGATACCAACTCACGTGGACGCCCCGTACTCCCGCCCCAATAACGATAATCAAATAGCACCACGGCATAGCCTGCCTGAGCAAAATATTGTGCGTATTGCACCAATTTAAAATGACGCAAGGCCGCCAGACCATGCGCCATCAGAATTACCGCGGGTTTTTCTATAGATTTAGGGCGATAAAAGTCTGCAGCAATCACCTCGTGATCACTTTTGACATATAAAGGCTCGACCGTATAGGAATGCATAAGCGCTCCATTGCGTTATTTTATCGTTATCGTCGTTATAAATATTTCAGAACATTCTGCTCTTGAATCTGCTTAATGCTATCATAAAGCATATTGTCATGAATAAAATGATGGAGTATTCCCATGTCTGAACAAGTCGGTTTTGCGGGTCAAATTGGTCCTGAACATGTGAGCCAAGTTGTAGAGAAAGGCTTTAAGTCAATTATTAATAACCGCCCAGATATGGAAGGTGGTGCTGAGCAACCAACCAGTGCGCAAATTGAAGAAGCTGCACGTGCAGCAGGCTTAGATTATGTCTATCAACCTGTGGTGTCTGGTCAAATTACTGAAGTCGATGTGCGTACTTTTGCCAATCACTATAATGAATTGCCAAAACCTGTGTTGATGTTCTGCCGTACAGGTAACCGCTCAAACAACTTATTCCAGTTGGCAAAACAAATGGATTTGTTGGATGACTAAACCCATCCTCAAATATGTATTTTGCTGTGTTCTGATCTGTAGCAGTATCTCACTGAGTCACGCTCAAAACGATGTTCAGACTTTAAATACCAAAGTCAGTGTTGCAGGTCAGATGAATGCTGCCAAATTTTCACAGTTGATGCGACAAGGTTTTAAATCGGTGATTGTGAACCGTCCTGATCAAGAGATAGGCAATGTGGTCAAGGTCAGCGAATTACGCAATATCGCGGAAAAATCCCAGATCAGTGTGATTTATCAACCTGTCAACAGCGGTAAAATTTCTCAAACAGATATTCTTGAATTTGCCAAATATTATAATGAGCTTCCAAAACCCATTCTGATGATTTGTCGTAGTGGCGCTCGTTCTAGTGCGTTATTTCATCAGGCAAAATTTCAAGGTTTGTTGCATGAATAAAGTTTTATTGGTGATGATGTGTGTCTTGGCGCTGAGTGCTTGTAGTTCTATGCAAGTACGCCCGACGGTGGGTGTGAGTGTGGGGACTTCGCTTTAATTTTTAAATTGAAATCCCCATAAAAAAAACAGCGCCGAAGCGCTGTTTTTTTAGTTTTTAATTATGGGCATGTTGTTGTATTTACACCATACGGACTTTGCAGGTTAGGTCCAAATGTGCCATTCGAGCTATAATCGCTAGTTAAAGCAGGTAAAGTTAAATTATAAGTTGTTCTTTGTGGCAATGAAGTGATTGTAGATGCTGCACCAATTTGAACATTTAACCAATTCGCATAAATTTTTGGATAACGGATCGTAAAGTCAAATTTACCATCTTTATCCGTTGTATATTTAGCGGTTTCTCCTTGCCCTAGGAATGTTGGAACTTTTACAGGTACATTCATAACTTCAGGATTAGTAATAGCTACACCTGAAGCATTTGCTGGACAAACACTGATTGGCTGAGTGCTTAGGCTTGCAGGTACATCATCTGTATCATCAGCTGGCGTACCGTTATTATTCATGACTACACCATTGCGCTCATAATGATTTGGATTCGTCAAATCATAGTAACGTTCGCCTGCGGCAATCCATTGTTCACGAGCTGATTTTTCACCTAACTTAACTGAGTTTCTCCAGATGTACTGACCTTTACGGTAAGTAATAGGTGTAATATCCATCACAACTTCTTGATTAGCTAGCGGCTTACCATCAAAGTCAACCACACTCACAGAAAGGTTACGTGTGTAATAAACTCCATCACTCGATGAACCAACTTCCGTTGGGTTTACTCCTATTACAATTGATGCAATTGGATTTTGTACTGCCGCCTGAACAATATCAACTTGGGTTACTTGAGTCGCATCAATAAAGCCTTCTTCTTTAAATCTCGCTGTTAAACGTAGATCTTCATCTGCAAATGTTGCGGCATCATAATTTTCATCACGTGCAAGTTCGTCTACTTGTACTTTAAATACGGCTTGTCCGTTGGCATCTGTGGTTAAACCTGATGCTCCTACAATTATTGCCCCGTTACGTGCAAAATTATCAATAGCCAATTCAACGTACTTATCAGCTATGCCACCACCATTAGCATCAACCAAAGTCACGGTAACATCCGTCATATCATTACGTACATTCATGATTGGTTTAGCAGCAGCAACACGTAAACTATAACGTGGAGGCTGTGGTTGAGGTGTTGGAGTCACAATAGGTGCAGGTGTAAATGCTGTTAAACGGTGTATTTGAGATACTGTACCTGCTTCATTAGTATGACTTGCAGTTAGCTCGATTCCACTTGCAATCAATAAGTCGGCATCAACTGTATTTCCATCAATCTCAACCGAGAAGAACGCATTACCTTTTGAATCCGTAATCACTGTTTGAGGTTCACTGGTATTGGTTTGATGCCCACTTCCTGGTGTACCAATAATTAAAGTAGCTGCGTTATTTGCAGACAGCCTTACTGGCTGATTACGAACTGGTTGGTTATTTTGGTCTAATAATGCAACAGTTACAATTGAACGGTCACCCGCAGTGCTTAAATTCGCTTTAGAACTCTGTATTGTTAAGTGATTCGTATTAATCGCTTCAGTGACTGTAAAGCTAAGCGTAGTTTCAAGCTTTTCACCTTTAGGGTTAGTAATAATACCTTTAACCTGAATACCATTGTCTAATAAAGCTTGTTTTGCAACTGCTGGAATATTCTTAGGTAATGTAAGAGTTACTGGCAATTGTCCATTAGCAGACGTTAAAACTGAATCTTCACTCAGTTTCACACCAGCTGAAATTGCCTCTGTATTCAATGCCAAATTCACAGGGTAAGCTGAGTTTGCGCCAAGCTCGTCCTTGACAGCAACTTGCATTGTATAACTCTTGCCTAATTCCAAATTAGATTGATCAGCAGTTAAACGTAAATTTACAGAATCTTTTGGAATCTCGACTTGAATCGAACTCGTTTGTTGTACTCGATCATTCGGGTTATTCAGACTTGTACCGACTACAGCAAAAACGATACCATTTTTGATCAAGCTTGCATCGTACGCACCTTCAGCAACACGAACAGTAAATTCTGCTTCACCCTTGCTGTTAGTTACAGCCGAGTTAGAAGATAAAGACACACGTGAGCTAGTTAACGAAGATAAAGCAATTTGAATTGGTGTATTTGGAATAATGACATTGTCTTTATCTTTCGCAACAATTTTAACACGAACTTCACCACCCAACACTGAAACAGTTTGAATATCATCTACATAGGTAATATCAAGACCTGCAAGCTCTGGTAAAATGACTGGTGGTTGTGCAACATCAACTTTCTTTGTAACAGTAAATGCGGAACCATCTGTACGAGTTGATTTCACGACTAACGTTAAACCATTCGCAATTAGATTCGTGAGTTCAGTAACATTGCCCGCTTTTACTTTAATTGTAAATTTTGCATGACCATTTACATCTGTGCGAATAGCTTGTGTAGAGTCATAACTCACACCATTATTTAATGCTGCATCATTTAAACCAATACTGATCAGCTGATTTTTAAGTAATTCGCCATCTGTACCTTTTGCGGTGACATCAACAGTTAATGTTTGCTCTTGGCCAACTGCTAGAGTCAAATCTCCCAACATATCAACTGTAAAGTGATCAAGATCAATCACACCTTGATCTGTTGGTGATTTGAAGTTCAGACGCAATGTTTGTGTCTTACCATTTGCTGAAGTTGCAACTAATGGTATACCTTGATTCGCTAAAGCTAAAGCAGCTTGCTCAGGCGATAAATTCGCCTTGTAAGCAAGAGTAAAAGTGGCATAACCATCGGCTTCAGTCTGTTTAGAAGACTGACCTGTATGACTTAAACCTAAATCTTTCAATTGTTCATCACTTAAAGACCCTGCAATACCTAGTGAAATAGTTTCACCTTTTAAGGCGCTACCATTCACACCCGTTGCTTTTACTTTAACTGTAATTATTTGATCTTTTGTATAATCAAATGCTGTCAGTATTGGATCTATAGATAAATAGCGCGTCGCTTCTTCAGAAACTTCTTCATCAGCAACTGTAATAGCAATAGCATTGCTTACACCATTATCAGTCGTAAAATTAGCTTTAATTCCTGCTTTTACCAATGCTTCTACTGCAGCAGGTGTTTGGGCATTAGTCTTAATATTAAAAGTGGCAAACCCGTTCACCAAGTCTTTTTCCGCAGCCCCATCCAATGTTACACCATTTGATGTTGCCTCAGCATTTAAGTCAAGTTTAACCTTACCTTTAGTTGCTGCTAAGCCTTTATTATTAATTGCCTTAACAGTTACAGCAACTGAATCATTTTTTGCATTCACTTTATATGAGGATGCAATTTCTAAACGCTGAATAGCTTCGGCATCCGAAGCATTTACATTTTCTGTTACCACATCAACGATAACACTACCAGAAGCAAGGTTAATACCATCTGTATAGGTTGCGCTTAACGAAATACCTGTGTCGGATAAAGCAAGTGGATGTGTAACATCGGCCGTGCTAATCGTAAATTCTGCAATACCTTGTGCATTCGTTTTAGCAGTCGCATTATTGAGTTTAACGCCATACGCGAGCTCATTTTTTGTAAAGCTCAAACGAATCTCTTTTCCACTTAACGGTTCATGTTGATCATTCTTTGCTAATACTTGGATTTTTACAGGTGTTGTACTTTTCGCAGCAACAGCCTGATCTGGCTTAATTACTGAGAGAGTTGAGACAATCTGAGATGTGTCTTTAAATGTTAAATCTGCTATTGCGGTTTTTTCAGCTTTATGTTCATCAACTAGCAAAAAACTTAATGTTTCAGACTTACCCGCGAAAGTAGCAAGATCAGCTGATGTAAAATTGCTACTCGCTTTAAGTGTATATTTCACCTCACCCTGAGCATTTGTTTGTTGAGTTGCTGCGCCATTAGCGATAATAAATTTACCGCGCATCGCTTCAGGCATATTTAAAGTAACAGACTGATTCGCTTTAATGCCACCCTTAGCATCTGTTACAGTCGCAACAACATCAATACTGCCATTCGGTAGATTTAATACAGCACCTTGGGTCACATTGATTCTATAGTCACTGACAATCGTACTACTTTTCTTAATATTTAAAGTGTAGGGAATACTAACTGAAGTGCCATCCACAGTAGCTGTTAATTGTACTTTCCCATCCGCTACTGCTAATTCACGAACATTAATTTCAAAAACAGCTACACCATTTTCACCCGTCGCAACCAAAGAGTTAGTGCTGGTTACACCAAATGTATTTTCCGCAATTGATAAGCGAATATTTTTGTTGGCAATACCACCATTGTCAGCATTTAAGGCTTTGACCGCCAAATAAACTTTTGAATTATCTGGTGCAAGTTGAATTTCTTGTTCACTCGCATTCTGTAAAACTCTTGTTAAACTGGTTGCCACCTGTGATGTGTCAGGGGTTGAAGTATTTCCACCATCGTTATTTGGCGGATTCGTAGTACTATTATTGTCTGTATTGTAATAACCATCACTTCCACCACCACCACACGCAACCAATGCGATAGAAGAAGCCAATACTGTAGACTTTACCCCTAATTTTTTTAAGTTAATAAAATATGTCATATTCGTACCCATCGTTTTTATAAATGTCACAGACCCGCAAGATAGTTTACGGCTTTTAACGGAATTTACTCAAAATTACAAAAACTTTCAATGTAAATATTCCAAACCACAAATTAAATCGTGATATCGGCTGTTAATTGTAGTTATTTCAACTTAAAGGTTATAAATTAAATATTAGTTAACCATTTAATAAAATAGGTGTAACCATCATGTACGACCTCATTATTATTGGTGCAGGTACCGCAGGCATTAGCGCCTATAAAGAAGCAATTAAATACACCCAAAACCTACTCATCATCAATCACGGTCCATGGGACACCACCTGTTCCCGTGTTGGTTGTATGCCTAGCAAAGTCCTCATCTCTAGTGCCAATCGCATGCACGACATACAACATGCACAAGAAGTTGCACTCACGGTAGATGCAAAAATTGATACATCCCAAATCATGACGCACGTACGCCAATTACGTGATCGTTTTACCCGTGCCACACAAAAAGATGTAGATCGTTGGGAAGCATCCCATAAGATTTCAGGTTTTGCGACTTTTATAGATGCCCATACAATTCAAGTGAATGGACAGCAATATCAGGCAAAAGCTTTTATTATTGCAGTCGGTTCTACTCCTGCTTATGAGCAAGCATGGAAAGAAAAATTAGGCGAACGCTTAATCACATCAGATCAAATCTTTGAATTAGAGAACTTACCGCAATCTTTGGTCGTCATTGGCAGTGGTGTAATCGCAATCGAGTTAGCTCAAGCTATGCAACGCTTAGGGGTAGAGACCACTATTTTTGCCCGTAGTCGTAAAGTTGGTTCACTCCGCAGCCCAGAACTACAAACCATTGCACAAGATACACTCAGTCGAGAATTGAATATCAAATTTGAAACCTTGCCTACACAACTACAAAAAACAGAACAAGGCGTGAAAATTGAATATCAAGAAAATGGACAAATACAAAGCTTAACTGCCGATTATGTATTGGTTGCTACGGGTAGACGCAGCTATTTAGATCAGCTTCATCTTGAAAATATTGATACAAGTTTCAACAACATCAAACAACTCCCAATTGATCCTCATACCAAACAACTCGGACAGCATGCTATTTTTATTGTGGGTGATGCACACACGAATACTCCCATTCAACATGAAGCAGCACATGAAGGGCGTGCAGCCGTGCATAATTGTTTAAGCTTTCCAAACATTGAAAATATTAAAACATTAACACCCATGGGTATTGTGTTTAGCTCACCTGAAATGGCATCTGTAGGACAAAACTATAAACAACTGAAAGATCAAAATATTGCATTTACAACAGGCTTTGTTTCTTATGAAAAACAAGGTCGCGCCTTGGTGCTAGGAAAAAATAAAGGTGCGATTGAAGTTTATATTGATAATAAAAGTCAAAAGTTATTAGGTGCTGAATTATTTGTGGATGCTGCTGAGCACATGGCGCACTTATTGGCTTGGATGATTGATGAAGAACTCACACTTGAGGATATTTTAGATAAACCGTTCTACCATCCAACACTAGAAGAAGGTTTAAGAACAGCATTTAAACATGCACGTCGACAACTACGTGAAATCTAATCAAATTTAGAAAGTATGCTTACTCTTTAAAACCATCCCCTGATGGTTTTATTTTGCCTTCACTTTTTATAGTTTTTAATATTTTCTTTTCTACATAAAAAAACACCCCCAACATTTGTTGAGGGTGTTTGAATAATGAGCTGGCGATGACTTACTCTCACATGGG
>NZ_VOXZ01000021.1:0-40014 GCF_013420455.1 Acinetobacter sp. YH01004 | reverse complement strand
GAGTGAACCACCTGATCCCTTCCCGAACTCAGAAGTGAAACCTCTTCGCGCTGATGGTAGTGTGGGGTTACCCATGTGAGAGTAAGTCATCGCCAGCTCATTATTCGAACACCCTCAACTAGCGTTGAGGGTGTTTTTTTATGGGAGAAAGAAAATATTAAGAAGAAAAGTAGAAAAAGAAAGGAAAATAAAACCATCTGAGGATGGCTTTAATTCAACGGGTATTGGCTACTTTATTAAGCTAGTAAGTCAAAATTAAAGTGCATCTTTTAAGTTTTTTTGGTGCTGTTTGACTTGTTTCGCGTAGCGTTTACCTTCCTTTTTCTTTTTTCGATTACTATTGTAGCCAGTAGGTCCCACATTGTAATAGGCCAAAGCTTTAGGCCATTTACCCGACTGATTTTTATAATGAATTAAAATAAATGTACCACAGTTGATATTGGTATGTTCATGGAATAAATCGCCAGGACAAGTCTGCTGCCAATAACGTGGAATAATTTGTGTGAACCCAACTGCACCTGAAGGTGAAACAGCATAGGCACGATAATTCGATTCTTGTCTAATAACTGCAGCGACAAGCAGAGGATCAACATTATGTTGTTCTGCACTTTGTACAATGATTGGTGCTACACGATTTGCTGTATCAGGATGCACAGCATAAGCCTTTTGGATCCCTGTAGAAAGTTTAGCTGAGCGTTTTGCAAGAGAGCCACCTCCTAGTGGAGAGCAGGCTGCTAACGTTAAAACAGTACAACCAATACTGAATATTTTTATAGATGGATATTTTCTAAATGCATTAAAAATCATATTAAAACTATATCTGTCATTTTGGCGTATGTGAGTATATATACTGATTTTGAGGTGAGCGATTGGTTCAGTCAAGTGAACTGAAGATTTGAATTGTATCGTGTCAGCATAATACAGAGGTTTCGTTTTGTTTTATCGAATGATTGGATAAACCAATGGAGTCTGATCTATCCTTAGGTTTTAATAATATGTCAAATTGATGACAAGTTTTTTATTTAATATAAACTATTGGAATAGAACAAATAAACTGCAATTTTAAGATAAAAGTACGTACAATATCGGCTTTTTAGCACTTTGAAAATTGCTTATTGCACAGGGAGTAAGTGTGTTAGAAGTCTTTGTACAATTATGTGGTGGTATTGGCCTATTTTTGATTGGTATGACCATGATGACGGACAGCTTAAAAGATATGGCAGGGGAAACCTTGCGTATTTGGTTGTCTAAGTTCACAGGTTCACCCATTAAAGCTGTGCTTTCAGGCATCGGTTTAACTTTAATTGTACAGTCTTCTATGGCAACAACTTTAGCCACGATTGGTTTTGTTAGTGCGGGGATTCTTACTTTTGCTCAGGCAATTGGTGTCATTATTGGTGCGAATATTGGCACAACCAGTACGGGTTGGATGGTGGCATTTTTAGGTGTTAAATTTTCCATCACCAGTTTTGCATTACCTTTGCTGGGTTTGGGTGCAATGCTCAAATTATTTAGTCAGGGGCGAGTTGCATTATTTGGAATGACATTGGCAGGTTTTAGTCTGATTTTCCTTGGCATTGATATGTTGCAAGTTGCCATGTCAGGTTTTGCTGAACGTGTCGATTTATCAGTATTTTCAAGTAGATCTTTGATTGCGCAACTCAGTTTGGTTTTGGTCGGTATTATCATGACCATTCTGTTGCAATCTTCAAGTGCTGCAATTACCGCGACCTTAGCAGCATTGGCCAGTGGTGCGATTGATTTGCAACAGGCTTTAGGTTTGGTGATTGGACAGAATATTGGTACGGTGGCGACAGCCATTATTGCTGCAATTGGTTCAACTGCAAATGCCAAACGTACTGCAGCGGTTCATGTGATTTTTAACATCATTTCAGCCATTTTTGCTTTTATTATTTTAAAACCGTTATTTCTTGAGCTAACACAAAATCAACGTCTTATGGCAACATGGGACAATGTGGTGATTGTTGCTGCATTTCATACAGCATTCAGTATTTCTGGTACTTTGATTATTTTGCCTTTTATCCGTCAGTTCGAAAAACTGATTATGAAAATTATCCCAGATCAAACTCAATCGGTTTTATGTTATCTCGATCAAGCGAGTTTATCTGTGCCCGCCTTGGCTATTCATGCTGCATCAAAGGTGATTTACCATAGTTTGTATGACGTTTTGGTGATGCTAAAACTGGCTATCCAAGAGGGAAGATTACCTTCAAAAGTACGTTTATTACAGCTAGATGAAGTACTCATTCAAGTCCAACGCTATTTGGAAGAAATGTCGATTTCAGAAAATGAAGCCGATCAACAGCGTTTAATGGCGATGCTTCGTTTGATGGTGTATTTACGTGTTTTACGAAGTGATTTGGAAAATATTACTTTAGCAAAAGAAATACGCACCCAACCTGCAATTTATCAAGTTGGCTTAGATTTTGTACAAATTCTTGATGAACATCTAAAAGAAATGGATGATTTTGATGTGCATAAACATGTACTAAGTCTAAATACCGAATTATCTAATTTGAAAAAATGGACAGAAGATCAACGTGCCGAAAACCGTGAAAAAGTGCTGCAATATATTGCCGTGAATCAGCTCAATGCTGCGACAGGTTTAGAGTTGTTGGCGGCACAACGTTGGTTGGATCGCGTGATTGCGCATGCACAGCGCTTAGCTAACGTGTTGGTTGAAAATTCACGTAAACCAAGTTAATGATTTTAGGCTATTTTTTCGATAGTTACTTTTATATTTAAAAATGGCCTAAGCGAATTCACTTTTAATCTCAATCAAGCGTATAATTTGAGCATCGTTTTTTACAGTATTTTTTCAATGACTCCAGCAGCTAAACTTTTAAAAGCCAAGAAAATTCAATTTTCTATGCATGAATATGAACATGATCATAATGCTAAAAGTTTTGGTTTAGAAGCTGCGGAGAAGTTAGGCTTAGATGTCACAGAAGTATTTAAAACTTTATTGGTCAGTGATGATAAGCATTATTTTGTGGCGATTTTACCTGTCCATTACCAATTAAATCTTAAAAAAGTTGCGGCTGCTTTTCAGTGTAAAAAAGTACACATGGCTGATCCTAAAGATGCTGAGCGTTTGACAGGTTATTTGGTTGGGGGCATTAGTCCAATTGGGCAGAAGAAACAACTGAAAACAGTGATTGATGCATCCGCTCAACAGCTTGCAACTATGTATGTGAGTGGAGGGAAGCGGGGATTAGATATTGGTTTAACACCAAGCGATTTGGCAAAAGTTTTAAATGCTAATTTTGTAGATATTGTAGATGCATGATATGTTGAACTTTATATTGTTTTGAGTCCAAAGCACACAGATGCTTGTTCTTGTATGAATGTAGCAACTATTCCTATTCGTTTCATCTCAGTGATTCTTGTTCCAAGCGACCATTTAATAACAAAAAAAGTTATCTTTAAGCAATAAATAGGGTAATTAAAAACTCGTATTGATGATTTTTTAACAAACTAAATTTTATGTTATATTAGTGAAAGTTAAGAAATTCTGAGAGGTGCAGTATGGGTAAGCGTCTTAAAGACTACACAATCGAAGATCGAAAAGCTCGTCCAATGTGTCCAGCTAAACCTATTGACTTTGGTGATGATGAGACTACCAATCGCATTATGTTAGATGCTGCTAAACGTGTAATTCGTCGGCATAAAAAAGAATTTATTGCGCTTGCTCACAAATGAGTCTAATGCCCTCAACTTTTGTCGTTGCTGTCTATTTTGATATATCTTTATTACGTTATGAGGCAGTCATTTAGAATGACTAAATTTTCTGCCTTATGACTTAATATCAGCCAAAAACTTGCGAAATCTCTCTCACATCGCAAACATAGACGAATAGTCAGATGAAGTTTACAAAACTTACAAGAGAATAGTTGAATAATAATTACAATAATATATTATAAAAACATATATTGTTTTGGGTGTTCAAAATGCATGATTATCTGCTGGCATTAATCGGTGGTGGATTGCTTGGTCTTGCAGTCGTGGGCTATTTATATGTTCATGGTCGTATTGCAGGCATTAGTGGTTTACTGGCTCAAGTATTAAATCCGCAAACGCTGTTCAAAACGCCTGCATTGTGGTTTGTGTTAGGTATTTTCATTGTGCCTTTTTTCTATGGCATCGTGGCTCAACCTAAAGTTGAATTGAATGCAAGCCCATTGATGATGATTGTGGCGGGATTGTTGGTTGGTTTCGGTACTCGTTTGGGTTCGGGTTGTACCAGTGGACATGGTATTTGTGGCATGAGTCGTTTATCTAAGCGCTCCATTGCAGCAACAGCTACCTTTATGTTAGCTGGCTTTATTACCGTTTATGTTATCCGCCATATCACAGGAGCATTCTAAATGAAAAATTTCTTAGCCTTTGTTTTCGGTGGTATTTTTTCAGCTGGATTGATTCTTTCTGGTATGTCGAATCCTGAAAAAGTTTTAAACTTCCTCGATCTTTTCGGTACATGGGATGCAAGTCTGGCATTTGTTATGATGGGTGCAATTGCGGTTGCCTTTATTCCATTCCAAAGAATTATGCGCCAAGCTGAACCAAAAACCATTTTAAATGAACCAATTGATTTGCCTAAACAAACTCAAATTGACTCTAAACTGATCACAGGTAGTTTTATTTTTGGTATCGGTTGGGGCGTTGCAGGAATTTGTCCAGCGCCAAGTCTAACCTTGATTGGTTTAGGTTATTATCAAGCAATCTATTTCATTGTTGCAATGTTGGTGGGGATTCTCATTCATCGTAAGGTTGCAGGAGCATAAGATGCACGCAGATATTCAGCATTTTTTTGATGAAAATACTAATACATTCAGTTATGTGGTAAGTGATCCTGTAACGCGTCAATGTGCCATTATTGACAGCGTGTTGGATTATGACCCTGCATCTGCGACTACTTCAACAATTCATGCCGATGAAATCATTGCTTACATCCAAAAAAATGAATTAACGGTTGAATGGATTTTAGAAACGCATGTGCATGCCGATCACCTGACAGCTTCTCAATATTTAAAAGAGCAGTTGGGTGGTAAAATTGCCATGAGCCATAAAATTTCGATTGTGCAAGAAACATTTAGTGCTATCTATAACTTGGATATCAAGTATTTCAATTCACATCAATCATTTGATTATCTGTTTGACGATCATGAAACTTTTACGATTGGTGAATTACAAGCCTATAACATCCCTACACCGGGGCATACGCCTGCTTGTTTAAGCTATGTGATCGGTGATGCTGTATTTGTAGGTGATACTTTGTTTATGCCTGATTATGGTACGGCACGTTGTGATTTCCCGAAAGGCAGTGCAGGGCAGTTGTACGATTCTGTGCAAACGCTATACGCATTGCCTGAAGAAACACGAGTGTTCTTATGCCATGATTATCTACCAGAATCACGTGAACAATATGAACATGAAACACTGCTCAAAACTCAAAAAGAGCAGAATATTCATATTCATACAGGGGTAAGCAAAGCTGAATTTATTGAGATGAGAACTCAGCGTGATGCTACTTTAACGATGCCTAAATTGATTCTGCCATCAATTCAAATCAATATGGACGCAGGTAAGTTCCCACAACCTGAGGCCAACGGCATTCGTTATTTGAAGTTGCCTTTGAATTATTTTAAATAAAATTTTAAGAAAAGTTCATCTTGTATGTTATTGCTTAGGCTCACACAAATAGCCTAAGTGATATTATAAGTTTCACGGTAAAAAGCACATATAAAATTTGATTTATAAACTCAAAACTCATTAAATAGATTAATCATTTGTATTCAAGTTTAGAGTCTATTTTATGTTATTAAATTATCAAATCACGCAAAATCAGCCTGAATCTACGTTGCCATCTTTGGTTTTTATTCATGGTTTATTTGGTAGTTTGAGTAATTTAGGCATGCTCGCACGTGCATTTCAAGAACAGCGCACCGTAATTCAATTAGATGTGCGCAATCATGGTAAGTCTGCGCATTGTGATGACATGAATTATGCAGCAATGGCACAAGATGTTTTAGAAACACTGAACAGCTTGAATATCAAACAGTTTTCTATGGTTGGGCATTCAATGGGCGGTAAGGTTGCAATGACTTTGGCGCCTTTGGCTGCCGAGCGTTTACAGCAATTGGTTTTATTGGATATCTGTCCTTTTGCTTATCCTGAAAATCGTCACGATCAAATTTTTACAGCTTTGTTTGCTGTGCAAGATGCACAAGTTGAAAGTCGCCAAGCGGCGATGGAAATTATGCGTGAGCATCTTCAAGAAGAAATGGTCGTGCAATTTTTGATGAAGTCATTTAGCAAAGGGCAATGGTTATTTAACTTAAATGCATTACGTGAACATTATGCAGAAATTTTGTCATGGCAGACGGTGCAGAGTAATGTAGATACTTTGTTTATTCGTGGTGGTAATTCGCCTTACATTGAAGCGCCTGAGCATTATGCCGCTATTCAAGCACAGTTTCCTCACGCAAAAGTTGAAACAGTTGCTCATGCAGGGCATTGGTTGCATGCTGAAAAAACCGCAGAAGTATTGGCATTAATGACTGAGTTTTTAGATTAATCTTGTCTAGTATTTTGCATCATTCGATGATCTAAAATGATCTCAGTTTTTAAATCAATTTTTAAACCAATACTCCATTTGGAGTATTGGTTTTTTATTCATACTGATCTGCATAGATTAACGGTTTAGCTTTTATTCTCAACAATAAAAAAGAGCTGACGTTGAATCATCAGCTCTTTATTTTAAACTTAAGCAACCTTAATTACTTATGCTTTTTCTTCTTCATTGCCAGCAAGTTGCTTTAGCAAATGCTTTTCAAGATAGTGAATATCCATTGCTTGTTTGCAGAAGTTTTTATCTTGCAGAATCAAGTCTTTGTGCAAAGGAATGTTGGTTTTAATTCCTGTTAAGATAGTTTCATCCAAGGCTTGACGCATACGCGCAATACTGGTTTCACGATCTTTACCATGCACAATCAGTTTAGCAATCATTGAGTCGTAATACGGCGGAATGCTATAACCTTCGTAGATGTGTGAATCTACACGAACACCTGCACCACCTGGGGCATAGAAGTGTTCAATTTTACCCGGTGAAGGTACGAAGGTGGTTGGGTCTTCTGCGTTAATACGACATTCGATTGCGTGACCACGAATTTCAACCTGATCTTGCTCAATGTCTAAACCTAGACCTGCAGCAATACGCAATTGTTGTTCAATGATGTCAATGCCTGTCACCATTTCAGTTACAGGGTGCTCAACTTGAACACGGGTATTCATTTCAATGAAGAAGTATTCGTCATCTTCAAATAAGAATTCGAAAGTACCTGCACCACGGTATTGCATTAACTTACATGCATTAACACACGCTTCTAAAATATCGGCACGTGCTTGTTCTGGTAAGTTAGGTGCTGGCGCTTCTTCAAGCACTTTTTGGTGACGGCGTTGTAATGAACAGTCGCGGTCATAAAGGTGAATCGCGTGACCATTACCATCAGCCAATACTTGTACTTCTACGTGGCGTGGCTTTTGTAAGAAACGCTCCATATAGACCGTGTCATCACCAAACCACATTTCTGCATCACGTTGAGCTGCTTGAACTGATTCAAGCAAGGTGTCTACGCGCTCTACAATACGCATACCACGACCACCACCACCAGCAGCAGCTTTTACAATGAGCGGGAAACCAATTTCTTTGGCTTCAGCTAAAGCATTGTGCGGTGTAACGGCGTGTGCTGAACCTGGTACAGTTGGTACGCCAGCTTTACGCATTGCAGTAATTGCAGAAACTTTGTTACCCATTAAGCGAATATGCTCAGGGCGTGGACCAATGAAAATGAAACCTGAACTTTCTACAATTTCAGCAAATTCGGCATTTTCAGCAAGGAAACCATAACCAGGGTGAATGGCATCTGCACCTGTAATTTCTGCTGCAGTAATAATTGCAGGAATATTCAGGTAACTTTCACTGCTCGCACCCGGACCAATACACACGGCTTCATCACAAAAGCGTAAGTGCATCAGGTCTTTATCGGCATCTGAATAGATACCCACGGTTTTGATCCCTAAAGTTTTGCAAGCTCGGGTGATGCGCAGGGCAATCTCACCACGGTTTGCAATTAAAACTTTTTGCAACATTGTGAATCCCCGAGGTCTTAAGCGCGGTAGCGGAAGAGTGGTTGACCAAATTGAATCACTTCGCCATTTTTAACTAGAATTTCTTCAATCACGCCACTTTGAGTTGCTTCAATTGGGTTCATGATTTTCATTGCTTCGATAATGCCAAGCGTTTCACCAGCAGAAACAGTTTGACCCACTTTAATAAATGGTGCTTCACCTGGGCTTGGTGCTGCATAGAACACGCCAACCATTGGAGAAGTTTCAACAGCACCACGTGGTGAAGATTTAGGTGCAGATGGTACTTCTGCAGAAGGTGCAGGCATTGCAGGAACTGCTGCCGCTACTACTGGACTGCGACGAGTTAATGCAATCGACTGATCGCCTTCTTTAACTTCAATCGCTTGTAAGTCAGATTCAATCATCAAGTCGATGAGTTTCTTGATTTTACGAATATCCATGGACAGTATTCCTAGTTAAGATTGTGTAGTAGGTTGAATTTTTTCAAGAACAAAGTCGAGTGCTGCGGCATAGCCTTTTGCGCCTAAACCGCAAATCACACCAATGGCTTTGTCTGATAAATATGAATGATGTCTAAACGCCTCACGTGCATGCACATTCGACAAATGGACTTCAAGAAATGGAATAGCGACCCCTAACAAGGCATCACGTACCGCAACAGAGGTATGCGTTAATGCAGCAGGGTTAATAATGATATATTGTGTGCCATCTAACGCGGCTTGATGAATTCGGTCTACAATTGCGCCTTCCCAATTACTTTGGAAAGTATCTATAGAAATTGATGCTTTTTGCGCTTGTGAAATGAGCTGTTGATTTATATCCTCAAGAGTGAGGTAACCATAAACTTCGGGTTCACGCTTTCCTAGCAAATTTAGATTCGGTCCATGAATAACCAAAATGGTCGAACTCATTCCGCTTGCTCCAATAAATAATTGCAATAATACTTTGCAAGATGTCTGCAAAGTTTGCTAATTATGGCATAAAATTCCACATTTTTTTTGTAATTTGTTTAATTTGACGTAGAAAGCGTGTGCCAAAATGAGGCTCTATAATGAAAACTTTGCAGGGAATTCGCAATGTTAAAAAATTACATTTTTAGTTTTTTTTGCTGATTTTTATATTCTAAAACAACTGACCAAATCTATTCATTTGTTTTCTGTAACGACTGATCAAGCGAGTGACTTGAACTGGTTTGATTCGGAATGTCAAAGCCAGAAAACAACCAACATCAATATCGCATTTCTTTATAGTATGTAATTCCTTGCTGTTTATAAAAAATGGCGATTCCATTTTTTCAGTTCATTCAAAGTAGATGACCACACAAACTGCAGTGGATCATCTAATACGTTTTGTGATCATCGTTCAAGTGGTTATGGATTCGATAGAAAGATCATTTCGATAATAAGATATTTTAAAAATTCAACTTTATTTAAATAAAACATGAGCTTAAATGGAATGCTTTGATTGATATATTTATCTATATTTTAGTCTGGAATAGATGCTCCTACGCTGCGTATTATATTTTGAGTGGGGTGCTGTTGGTTTTATGTACACTTTAATTAAGTTGTAGATTGATCACAAGACCAAGCACATGCACGATCTGCACGGATATCTACCTCATTTAAAAATATGACGTGGTATCGAACAAAAAAACGGTGATGAAAGTTTCAGCAATTTTTTTCTAGCCAATGTTCTTCTACTCAATAGCCCGCAGCATCTACATCATAGATAAAATTTTAGAACGCATTGACCTTTTATTTCAAAAATCACCTTAAAAATGGCGTTATCGTAAAGTAGAGCAATATGTTCGGTATTGGCAAAAGTTAAGTGATCTTGTTCTGAATCTTGCTTTATTTGCTGTTAAAGCTCAGAAAAGCTTAATCCGTCTGTTGTTTCTCTGTTGCAGAAGGTGCTGCATCAAAACTGACAATCACTTTTAAACCTTGCGGTTGGTTAGCCTGAAATTGAAGTAGGTAGCCATATTGCTCTAATAATACTTTGACTAGAGTTAGACCTAAGCCATAGCCTTGTTTATGCGCAGATTTACGCCAAAAACGCTGAGTCAGAATGGTAAAATCATCTTCATTCAGGCTTTTGCCTTGGTCTGCAATGATCAATTGCAGGTCTTGCATATAAATTTGAATGTTTGGCGCATCCTCTGCATGCAAATAAGCATTTTGAATCAAGTTTTTCAGTACCATGTGCAACGCAGGCGCTGGAATATTAATGTGTTGTGCTACCAAACTCGCCCAATCAATCTGTAATTTCGCTGATAGATTGGGATATTCCACAGTCAGTTCCGACAAGACTGTTTCTAATACGCTACGCATATCTGCATGGCTATGTGCCGCTTGAATACCTGCTTCAGTTTGACTGAGCAATAACAGTTGTTCCAAAAGTTGTTGATAACGTTGGATGCTGCGTTCTGCGTGTTTTAAATTGTCGATGACTTTGGCTGTATCTTGGGCAGATGCGGTTTGATTCAACATCAATTGGCTCAGTTGCACATGCGTTTTAATAGCCGTTAACGGCGTGCGCAGTTCATGCGCAGCAAATGCACTAAAGTTTTTTTCGTGTTCCAGACTTTTATGTAGGCGTTCAATCAGCATCAATAAGTTATCGACAAAAGGCTGAATTTCTTTAGGAATTTTTTGTGATCTCAGTTCAATTAAATAACGAGAAGCTTCATCTAAAGATTGTTTTTTCTGAATTAAGTGGCGGGTGATGTGATCGAGCGGTAAAAACTCCAGACGGATAATCCACAAAATTAGCAAAATACAAATAATCAAAGTAAGCAGTAAAGGAATCAGTACCGCCTGTAAAATTTGTTTAAGTAGGTTTTGCCGTAACTGAATTTTTTCAGCCACCACCACCTGAACTTCACCTTCACGCAGTACATAACTACGCCATTGCAGTCCATTTTCTGTCCATGTGCTGAAACCGACTTGTTGGTTTTTTAAATTTTTCGGTGCGCCTTGAGTGCGTGCAATCACATGCTGTGGTAATGAAACATCGGCACGGAAAATAGAGACTTCACAAGCAATTAAACTATGTAGCAAGGCATTTTCTGATTCGGCATGCAAACTTTCTGTGAGTTGTTCTAGGGGCAGTTGCTGAATCAGGCGGGCGACCATACGGGCTGAGGTAGAAAGTCGTTCATCCAGCGTATTTTGTAAGCGTTGTTCCAAGTCATGGTAGAGCCATGCAAAGACAATCACCCACAGCAAAATAAATGCACAGCTGATGGTCGATACCAAACGCCATTTCAGACTGTAGTTTTTCATGTCAGCAGCTCAGGTTTAAAGATGTAGCCGACACCACGCACCGTTTGAATAAAATCGGGGTGGATTTTATGCCGTAAATGGTAGATATGCACATTTAAGGCATTGCTTTCGATACTGTCTTGAAAGCCATACACTTTATCTATCAGTTCTTCATTTTTTAAGATTTGGTTCGGATGCCGTAAAAAGGTTTCCAATAGGCTATATTCACGGCGTGAAAGCTGAATGTTTTGTGAATGCCAACTGACTTCTTGTGTATCGAGGTTCATGTGTAACTGACCACTTTGCAGTTGGTTCGATGAATAACCACGATGACGGCGGCTTAATGCATATACACGGGCAATCAGTTCATTTAATTCAAAAGGTTTAGTTAGGTAGTCATCTGCTCCTAAGTTGAGCGCCTGTACGCAGTCTTGAGTATGATTCCGCGCGGTTAATACCAATACTGGAATATGAATGGCATCTTTACGCCAGTTTTCGAGTAACTGTAAACCATCTTGGTCAGGCAGACCTAAATCGAGCAGGCACAAATCTACCGCACTATGACGTATGAAGTAATCGGCATCGCGCGCGTTATTCACGTGTTCGACTGAAATACTTAAAAATTCGAGTGCTGCCACAATACTTTGGGCAATATAAGGATCATCTTCCACCAAAACGACGAACATATTTGCTCCTATACCACAGTCAGCCCAATATATGACACATCTCGATCACGCCACAAATTTAGATTAGGCACCTACAATGCTCAAGTTTACAAAGAAAAATCTTTATTAATGTTCTCTTAATCTACACTTACCGATAATACAGTCAGTTTTTTAATTTTTAGTATAAATACATGATTTTTATTCGCGTCATTGCTTATTTTGTGTTGAGTCTGTGTGCGGTGTGGGTCAATGCTGCCAATGAATTTTTAGCGTCCGATCAAGCTTTTAAGTTTCAGGCGACGTCATTGTCTGAACAAACGGTTGAACTGAAATGGGATGTCGCACCGCATTACTATTTATATCACGATCAATTCAAAGTCAGTCAGGCTCAAAAGCCGCTTGCTTTTAAATTGCCTGCAGGGCAGGAAAAAGATGATCCGACTTTCGGGCTGACACGTGTGCATTATGGGCAAGTGACAACACAGATTCAGGTGAAGCCTAATCAGCAATATCAAATTACTTGGCAAGGCTGCGCTGAAGATGGTTTGTGTTATCCCGTACAGCGTAAAACGATTCAAACCGATGCCGATGGTTTATTGCCACAGCATAATTTAAGTGCGGGCAAAGGTAATTTACTTCAGCAACTCAATCAGAATAATCAGGCTGCTTTAAACACTAACTTAAATGATGCAGATAAGCATCAAGCCAATGGTTCTAGTACACAAAAACAAGTTACGACAACTGCAAATACTGTAACGACAAAAGAACTCAAACTTGAACAGCAAACGCTAGAAAACAAAGCACAGCTTGCTGAAAATGCGGTTGCTGTAACACAAGCTGATCCTAAACTTACCCCTGAACCAGTAGAAAACGTTGATTTAGCAAATTCCTTAGAGATTGAAAATACAGATACGGCGTTGACAGACAATACATTCGCTGCATCAGCCAATTCAAGCAATACGGAAACAGCCAGTAGTACGAGTCTGAATCAGCAATGGAACAATGATCAATTTTTCCTGAATTTATTGTCTGGGCAAGGGTTGTTACTGAATGCGTTTATCTTTTTAGGTTTTGGGGTATTACTGGCTTTTTTACCGTGTTCATTGCCGCTGATTCCAATTCTTTCTGGCATTTTGGTGCAGCGCAATACAGGCTATAAAGCGGCAGCAATTGCGATCACCTTTATCGTCAGTATGGCGCTAGTCTATGGCTTGATGGGCGTTGTTGCGTCACACATTGGTTATAGCGTACAGCGTTGGTTCCAAAATCCCGTAGTGATTGCAGTTTTTGCTATGTTGTTTGTGCTCTTTGCTTTAAACCTGTTTGGACTGTATCAGTTGTCATTACCACAAGCAGTGTTACAGCGTTTAGATCGTATTCAGCAATATCAAAAAGGCGGTACTTTATTGGGTGCGGGCGTTATGGGGGTGATTTCTGCACTGATTGTCGGGCCATGTATGAGTGCGCCTTTAGCGGGAGCATTGCTGTACGTCTCACATTTGGATCAAGCAGCATTGGGTGGTTTATATTTGTTCCTGCTCGGTTTAGGTATGGGAATTCCTTTACTTATTGCCAGCGTGTTTGGCGCGAAATATTTGCCAAAGCCAGGTTTGTGGATGGAACGGCTAAAATTTAGCTTTGGTTTTATCATGTTGGCAATGGCTTTGTATTTTGCTCGTCCGCTATTTTCTGTGACTTGGTACTATGTTGCTTTTGCTGTGGTGTTATTTGCCTTCGCTGCATATTTAATTGCAATTTTGCGCCACGTGTTACATCGTCCACAGCGTTTTTCGTTATTGGCTTTGGCGGCAGTAATCGCCAGTAGTGGAATTTGGCATGTCAATCAGAGTATTGCCAGTGTCAATGCGCAGGTACAAGCAGACCAATTACAGCCATGGATCAAAGTACGCACAGAACAAGAGTTGAATGCAGCTTTGGCCGCACATGCTCATCAAAAGATTGTGATTGATGTCTATGCCGATTGGTGTGTGGCGTGTCAGCCGATTGAGCGTGATGTGATTCCTCGTACCGATGTGCAAGATGCTTTAAAGCATGTGGTGCGGATTAAACTCGACTTAACCGAACAGCATCCTTCACAAGATGCCTTATTGAAAAAATGGCAGATTTTAGGGCCGCCAACGTTGTTATTTTTGGCAGATCCACAACGGGAACAACGTGAATTGCGTCTAACAGGTGCTTATAACGCAGCGCAATTGATTCAAAATATTCATCAACTGCAAGAGGCTGCGCCATGATTCAATCCGCAGTCTTGCAGTTAGGCATGTTGATGATTCCATGGCCATTGGTGTTTTTATTGCTAGGACTGATTGTCGTCTTTGCAATGGGTAAATTTTTTCAGCGTCGTTATACATGGAATGCACAGACTTGGACAGGTTATCAGGATGCATTATGGAATGCGCTGTGGATTGGTGCTTTAGTTGGGCGGGCAGTTTTTGTGTTGCAGCATTATGAGCTGTACTTTGCCAACCCGATTGATATTTTAAAAATTCAGGACAAAGGCTTTCATCTGATTGCCGCAGTTATGGCAGGTGTGGCGTGGTTTGTCTGGAAAAATCGCGCTATTCAACGTGTTGTTCTGGCATGGGCAGTTGCGCTCTTTATTACAGTACAAGTTGTAGGTTGGAGTCTTATCCAACCTTTGCAGACGCAGCATGCCTATCCCAATCTAGTATTGCACAACCTAGCGCAACAACCTCAAGATTTAGCTCAATTTTCAGGTCAGCCCACCGTGATTAATCTCTGGGCGACTTGGTGTCCAGTTTGTCACCGTGAAATGCCTGTTATGCAACAAGCACAGCAAGATTTCCCTGAGGTCAATTTTGTATTTGCCAATCAAGGCGAATTTGCAGCAGAGATTCAAGCCTATTTACAGAAACATCGATTTCAGTTTGAACACGTGTTATTAGACCCTGCAGCTCGTTTAGGACAACACTTCAATATGTTCGGTTTGCCAAGTACTTTGTTTTTTAATGCACAAGGAGAATTGGTCGATCATCACATGGGTGAATTGACCAAGCCGATGCTGCAGCATTATCTGAAAAAAATACAAGCGAATCCATAAACGCGCTCTTAACGATTTGAAAGAAAACCCGCCGTGAAGCCAAAATTAAGGACAATCAATATGACATCTAACATCAGAAATAACATGCTGAAACTGGCGATAGGTATGAGTCTTGCCAGTAGTGTGAGTATGCTGCAAGCACAGGACAGCTTAAAACAGCACATTGAAAAAGAAGGTTTTAAGTTTGTGCAGCAAATTCAGGCACCTGCACAAATGACAGGTTGGGCAGGGCATATTGAACAAAGTCCTGCGACAGTGTTTATTTCCAATGATCAGAAATACTATATTGTAGGCACTTTGTTTGATGCACAAGGCAATAATTTAACAGTTGATGCCTTAGACCGTTATGTGAAAAAGTCGGTACTTGAAGATGTGTGGCAAAGTCTGGAACACGCCACTTGGATTCAGGATGGGCAAACCAGTGCTGAAAAAATTGTCTATGTGTTTTCAGACCCGAATTGTCCGTATTGTCATACCTTTTGGAAGCAGGCACGTCCGTGGGTGGAATCTGGAAAAGTTCAGTTAAGACACATTATTGTGGCGGTGATCCGAGCTGAAAGCAAAGGGCAGGCGGCGACTTTATTAATGGCGAAAAACCCACAGCAGACCTTTAATGAGTTCCATCGTCAATACGGACAAAAAAAGCTGATCGAGCAAAAAACTGTGCCTGTACATGTAGAAAAAACCTTAGAACAGAATCAGGCACTGATGGATAAATACGAGTTCTTTGCCACACCTGTTGTGCTTTGGAAAAATAAACAGGGCGAATTACAGTCGGTACAAGGAATGCCAAAATCTATGAAAGATGTGTTTGAGTGATTTTAAAAATTTCCGAGCAAATATCTAACTGAATATTCAAATCTAAAGCGCAAAAAAGCTTGCTCTAATTGCATTGGAGCAAGCTTTTTGATGTAAAAGATTCAGTCTTTTATTTCTGAATACGAATCGCAAATTGAATGACGTGGGATTTGCCCTGATGCAGTTTGCCTTCTGAGCGTTCTACATCGCCCACAAAGAAATGAATCAGATGATCGTGTTTAAAATGGCTTAAAAACTCGATAGGATCGTACAGCATTTCTACTGCACGTGGGCCGCCCGTTTTATATTCTAGCTGACGAGTAGAATACAGCTCACCAACAAATAAACCGCCGTTGACCAAAGTTTCGCGCACGCCATTCAATACTTTTTGCTGTGTTTCAGGGTTAAAGTGACCAAATACGCAAATCACGTTGTCATATTGATTGGCTTGCCAATCCACCTGACTTAAATCTTGCTTTCGTGTATTTAGGCTTAAACCACGTTGCTGTGCATAGCCTTGAGCCTTATCTAAAGCAACTTGCGAGTAGTCCCATAAATCTGCTTCAAATGCTTGCTCATTGGCTTGTGCCACAGCTGCCAAATATAACAAGTTACGACCTTCACCTTCGGCCAAGCCCAAAGTTTTGCCGTGAATAGACAGTTTTTGCGTAATGTCCTGAATGAACGCATTGGCTTGTTCACCATAAATATGGTCATGTTGGCTGTAGCGTTCATCCCATTCATTATGGATATTTAACATAGTTTCGACTCGGTAAATAATTTGATGCTGTTATTCGGCTGTAGATGGAGAAAACTCTTTAAATGCTGCCACGGCGTTTGCGGCATACATGAGTGATGGGCCACCGCCCATATAAACAGCAATACCTAAAATTTCATTCAATTCTTCAAAAGTCATGCCCATTTTGACCAAAGTTCTGACGTGAAAACCGATACAACCATCACAGCGTTGTGCCACACCAATTGCAAGCGCAATAAACTCTTTGGTTTTGGCATCAATTACGCCGTCTTTCATCGCAACTTGTGATAGGGCATTAAAGCTTTTAAGTAAATCGGGAGATTGTTCTTTAATGGATTTGATATTAGACGAAATTTCAGCAGTGAGTTCGGTATATTTCATGTTGTTTCACCATCAAGCAGATTAGAACCTAAAGACAATATACCATACATTTAAATATATTATGTTTGTATATATTAATTAGCAACTTTGCTTAAATTCAGTAAATCTGTATTTATAGCATTATCAATTCACCCAAATCACTTTATAATGTTGCCGCATATTCTGGAGTCGCTGTTAAATAGTTGCGATGACTTCAAACCTCATTTTTTAAGTCTTATTCTCCCTCTTGATTCGGCTTATAAATCAATATTTTATAATTTTGTGTCTGAGTAGGCACATACAATAGGTGTCTGCATGGAAATTAAAGTCAATTATTTAGACAACTTGCGTCTTGAAGCTAAATTTGACGATTTTACCGTCATTGCCGATCAGCCCATCCGTTATAAAGGCGATGGTTCTGCGCCAGGCCCATTTGATTATTTCCTTGCGTCATCTGCATTGTGTGCTGCGTATTTCGTGAAGGTTTATTGCCAATCACGTGATATTCCAACCGATAATATCCGCTTATCTCAAAACAATATTGTCGATCCTGAAAACCGTTATAAACAGATTTTTAAAATTCAGGTGGAATTGCCTGCAGATATTTCTGAAAAAGACCGTCAGGGGATTTTACGTTCTATTGACCGTTGTACCGTAAAGAAAGTCGTGCAAACAGGCCCTGAGTTTGTGATTGAGCAAGTCGAAAGCATTGATGCCGATGCACAAGCTTTGCTGATGCCGAACTTGACTTCATCTCAAGCGACTTTTATTGCTGGTAAAGATTTACCGCTTGAAGAAACTATTGCCAATATGTCGGGTATTTTGGCAGGTTTGGGCATGAAAATTGAGATTGCCTCATGGCGTAATATCGTGCCAAATGTCTGGTCATTACATATTCGTGATGCGCAATCGCCAATGTGTTTTACCAATGGTAAAGGCGCAACCAAAGAAAGTGCATTAGCATCTGCTTTGGGTGAATTCATTGAACGTTTGAACTGTAACTTCTTCTATAACGATCAGTTCTGGGGTGAAGAGATTGCCAATGCCGAATTTGTGCATTATCCAAATGAAAAATGGTTTAAGCCTGGCCCAAATGGTGAATTGCCTAAAGAAATTTTAGATGAATATTGCTTAGAAATTTATGATCCTGAAGATGAGTTGCTGGGCACACATTTATATGACACCAACTCAGGCAATACTGAACGTGGTATTTGTTCATTGCCATTTGTGCGTCAATCCGATGGTGAAACGGTATATTTCCCATCAAATTTAATTGAAAACTTATATTTAAGTAACGGGATGAGTGCAGGTAACACGCTTGCAGAAGCTCAAGTGCAGTGTTTATCTGAAATTTTTGAACGTGCAGTGAAGCGTGAAATTATTCAGGAAGAAATGAGCCTGCCTGATGTACCGCAAGAAGTTTTGGCAAAATATCCAAGTATTGTGGCAGGTATTCAGGCTTTAGAAGAACAAGGTTTCCCAGTATTGGTGAAAGATGCGTCTTTAGGCGGTCAATTCCCTGTCATGTGTGTGACCTTAATGAACCCGCGTACAGGCGGTGTTTTTGCTTCGTTTGGTGCACATCCAAACTTTAAAGTCGCTTTAGAGCGCAGCTTAACTGAACTATTGCAAGGGCGTAGTTTTGAAGGTTTAAATGATTTACCACAGCCGACCTTTAGCACGAATGCGGTAACTGAGCCGAATAACTATGTTGAACACTTTATTGATTCTAGTGGTGTAGTGTCTTGGCGTTTCTTTAGCGCGCAGGCAGACCATGAATTTGTAGAGTGGGATTTCACCAACAATGGTCAATATAGCAATGTCGAAGAAGCTGAGGCTTTATTTGCGATTTTAGAAGAAATGGGCAAAGAATCCTATATGGCGATTTATGAACATTTAGGTGCAACTGCTTGCCGAATTTTAGTCCCTGATTATTCAGAAGTGTATTTGGTAGAAGACCTGATTTGGGATAATACCAATAAAGCTTTGCTGTACCGTGAAGACATTTTAAATCTGCACCGTTTGGATGATGAGCAACTTGAAGCTTTAGTTGAGCGTTTGGAAGAATGTGAGCTAGATGACTATACCGAAATCAAAACCTTAATTGGCATTGAATTTGATGACAATACCGTTTGGGGGCAGCTCACCATCCTCGAATTAAAATTGTTGATTTATTTGGCATTGGAACAGTTTGAAGAAGCTAAAGATTTAGTCGAAGCATTCTTACAATACAACACCAATACCGTAGAACGTGGCTTGTTCTATCAGTGTATGAATGTCGTGCTTGAAGTTATTTTAGATGATGAAATGGATATTGCCGATTATGCTGTCAATTTCCGCCGTATGTTTGGCAATGAACGTATGGATGCAGTCATGGGTTCTGTTGAAGGCACAGTACGTTTCTATGGTCTAACCGAAACCAATATGCAGCTTGAAGGTTTAGATCGTCATTTACGTTTAATCGACAGCTACAAAAAACTGCATAAAGCACGTGCCAAGTTTGTTGGGCTGAATAAAGACTAATCTTGCAGAAGTAGAACGCTGTTCTGATTTGAATCACCGTCCAAGAAAAAGACTCGGCTTTAAAAGTCCGAGTCAGGTATTATGGCAACAACATGGTGTTGCATTTCAAATGCTATCTAAGATTTGCTGTTGCTATAGGAAAGGCAAAATAATAACCCTCGTTGTTGAGGGCTATTTCATTTAAGCGAGATGGTCACGAACAAATTGAGGATCTAAAATAAACAATTTAATCAGTGATTGAGCTGCTCCTGAAGGTCTTCTAACACCTTGCTCCCAAGATTCCAATGTACGTTTAGAGATACCTAAAATTTTAGCAAATTGATCTTGAGTGAGTTCAGACTTTCTTCGTGCTAAAGCAACATCTGTTTCATTGATCACAGTTTTTCTTGCTGCGTTATTAGCAAGCATTTGTTTAACGCCTTCTAATAATTCAACATTTAAGTCTCGTTTTGCTTCTCGAGCTTCCAATTCTTTGTCACTTAATAAACGACTCATTTCAGTAACTCCGCTAATTGTCTAAGTGTCTTTTTCTCAAGTTGGGTAATTGTGTCTTTACTATATAAGGTCAATAACCAAATTTCGCCATTTGCTAAACGGTTGTAATAAATTACACGAACACCACCTTGTTTACCTTTACTCTTTCCACCCCATCGAATTTTACGAACGCCGCCAGTACCAGGTTCTACATCTCCTGCTGTAGGGTTCTCGGCAATGAAAATTTTAAAGTCATTGTATTGTTCTTCAGTCCAATAGTAGGGATATTCATTGGTAAAAAAAGTAGTCTCACAGATGGTATACATCAAACACCTTTATACTACTTTGTAGTGTTTAATTGTATACTACTTTGTAGTACTTTTAAGCATTAAATTAGGTCTCATATTGTGAGCTTTTTTTAACCCAATCAAATCACTGCTAATCGCCAAGTGCCAATAAACCTTCCCAGCTAAAATAATTCGGGCTTAAATGGCTGCGCTGCATCGCCCAAGTTCGATCTTGCAATTTACATGCTCCAATGGCGAGTTTTTGCACACCAAATTTATTTTTCACGGTATCCAACACTTGCTGTAATTGTTCCTGTTTTTCAATGGCGTCAGTATCTGTAAGCAGGTCGTGAATATAGCTTTGTTTGGGTTCAAGTCCCGTTAAAATCACACCACATTTTTTAAAGGCAATTCCTTCCTGAAATAGCGTTGTCACATGCTTCATCATGGCTTTGTTCATGAGCAAAGCAGAATCTGTTGGCTCATTGAAAGCAATAGTGACCGATTGATTGTAAAAAACTTGGCGCGGATCAAAACGGTTAGATTGCGCAAAAATGATCATACAACCACATAAACTTTTTTCAGCTCTGAGCCTTTGCACAGCAGATTGTAAATAATCGCTCAAAGCTTCTGAAAGCGCATGAATATCTGTTACACGCTGCCCAAAAGAACGTGAGCTGATGATTTGCTGCTTACTTACGGTATTGTGCTCCAGTTCAATACATGCTGTACCTGTGAGTTCAAGAATGGTTTTTTTCATCAAAATAGAAAATTGGCGCTCCATTTGGTCTGGATTGCTTGTTGCTAGATCAAATACAGAACGGATACCCAATGATTGTAATTTTTTAGCGTTTTTGCGTCCCACACCCCAGACTTCAGCGGCATCAATGTGTTGAAACAAGGCTTCTTTGCTGCATAAATCCATATCCAGTAAATTACATACGCTGTTGAAATAGCGGTTTCGCTTAGCAAGATGATTGGCTAGTTTGGCTTCAGTTTTACTTTGACCAATACCAACACAAACAGGAAGAGCCAGCCATTTCCACAAGGTTGTTTTAATTTCCTGTGCAAGTGCGTTTAAATCGCGCTGAGAATATGAACTCAACTCAATAAAAGTTTCATCAATCGAATAAATTTCAACATCTTTGGCACTGACAAATTCTTGAATAATATTATTAAAACGTCTGGACATTTCTGCATAGAGCGCATAATTACTTGAAAAGACCGCAACATCATGTTGTTGAATTAATTCTTGAACTTGGTAAAAGGGCACAGCCATTTTAATGCCAAGTCGTTTGGCTTCTTCGGAACGTGACACCACGCAGCCATCGTTATTGGAAAGCACCACCACAGGACGATGATTCAGGTGTGGTTGAAACAACCGCTCACAGCTCACATAACAATTATTAATGTCAATGAGCGCAAAAACTTGCTCTAAAGCTTTCATGACTATTTTACTTATTCGGCTTTTTTATGCATTATTGTGGTGTTTAAACCATCAGGTTTTTCAAATTCCACGTGACCACAGCAAACACTTCAAAAGTTTGCCCATCTTTCAGGTAAATGCTGTCGTAGTCGGGGCTTTCTGCCTTGAGCCAAGCTTCGGGCAAAGTGGCAGGGTCGTAGTCTTCACCAAAATGTTCAGCCAATTCACTTTTGGACATTTTGGCTGTAATCATCAAGCGTTTAATAGTCAGGTCTTTTTGGTCGATTAATGCAACCACAATGCTGCGGTGTTTGGCTTCTTTACTGCGATCTACCAGTACAATATCGCCGTATTCAAGCCCTGCATTCACCATAGAGGTAGTGCGTACCACATTTAAAAAGGTCGCATTTTCATTAGAAATAAGATATTCATTCAGATCAATATTTTTATCAATATAGTCTTGAGCAGGCGAAGGAAAACCTGCAGGAATGGATTCTATTGTTACGGGAAGATGCAGCGTTTTTCTTTTAGCAAGCGCTTGAAAATCATGCTGATTCAGCAATTCAATTTGTTCAAGCAGGGCATTCAGGCTAGGGCTGGGTTTACCATCGCTGCCCATGATTTTTTGTAATGACGCCCAAGCAGCGTCAGAGAAGTAAATAGGTAACTTCTTAGACATGAGATTACTCCTACGCAACGAGGCGTGTTTGAAGTGAAATTTGATGTGTTGATAGCATAGCTGAAAACATGATTAAGATTCAATCTACGTGGATAATTGATTGCTAGATATAGATCACACTCTACGATTGCATAGCTATACAAACACAAGCCTTTCCGTTAGGATTTTTCTATCGCAGCAGCATATTTAGAGATTGGCATGCATATTGTTGAAGACATTTATTTAACGAAAGAAGAAGTTGAATCTTTACTGTTGGGATTAATCAATTCACAACTTGAACCTGAGTTTTTAATGCAGGATTTCATTAAACATCAGGTCTGGTCTTTGGCTGAATATTTTAAGCAAAATACTGAACATGAAATTGACTTTGCGCAAATCAGTTGCCCGATTAAAGTCAAAGCAGAATATCAAAATCATCGTTTGAAACGTCATTTCCTGGTTGAATTTCATCTGACCACCACACCTTTTTTTAATTATGAGCCAGAAGAAAATAGCGTGGCTTACTCCTACATGATGAAAGATTTTTATCTGACCGATATTATTTTTTATGATGCCTATACGGGTGAAAATTTGCAGGCTTGGATGCAAAGAAGATTCGTGATTTTGCAGGGTGAACGTGAAATAGAAGTGAATTCATTGTCATGGTATGCAGATTACAATTTGCCGCAAGTTACACAAAATATGGTGTCTTTTGTGAGTGAAGCTGCTTATGACACAGGTTTAGATCAGATTGTAGATGAAGTGAATTTGCGTTTACGACAAGCCAAGACCGTTAATTAAATAGCTATCATCTATCTAAAAAATGATTATTTGAAATGGATGGCAGGGAATATACGATTACACAATGCTGATCAGGTTAAGGAATATCGAAAATGACCACAATCACACATGATTTAGGTCATGGCATGGGGAATGACTGGGAATATAAAGATTGGGCACATCTGACTGTCTCAGAATTACACAACCTGCAACCGTATTACCCATGCTTGCAAGGGGGTATTCAAATTCTGTGGTGCAGTCCGCGCCCATTTTCATCAGCCGCAGTGATTGAAGTCACGCAGGATGCAGTCAGTACAGATAAAATAGGAAGTCGCTCGTATTTCATTAAACGCAGTCATCGTTCATTTCGTAATGCGCAAGATATTTTGCAAGAGCATGCTTTTTTGCGACATTTAGCCAGTAAAAACATTCCTGTTGCGACATTAATTGCCTCGAATTGCGGACTGACCGCTTTAGAAATGGGCGACTGGACTTATGAAGTCTACGAAAAAGCAGCAGGTTTTGACTTATATGTCGATCAGCAATCTTGGACGCCGTTTTTCTATACAGAACATGCTGCAAAAGTGGGAAGTTTGCTTGCCAAATTGCATGTCGCCATGCAGGATTTTCCTGAGTTACATGGCAGATCGGCGCGTTATTTGGTATCGAATCAGCAGCTTTTAGAAAGTGAAAATATTGTAACGGCTATTCAGCAACGTATTCAAAATAGCCCTGAATTGAGCCGTTATTTTGCCGATAAAAACTTAGACGCCGTTTTTTTAGAGCGTGTATCTCAGACGCATCATAAAATTAAGCATATATTGCAGCAGACCACTAAAATTTGGACGCATAATGATTTGCATGCTTCCAATCTGTTTTGGTCTGCGCAAAGTGCCGATGCCAATATTACAGCGGTAATTGATTTTGGTTTATCAGATCGAAATTCAGCGCTTTATGACCTTGCGGTCACGATTGAGCGTAACTTTATAGATTGGCTGGCTTTAGAACATACATCACAAATCAATATTGACGAAGCGGGTTTAAGCGCGTTTTTACAAGCGTATTTTGCAGAAATACATCCACAACAAGACTTTAGTATTTTGCCAGAGTTGCTAAAAATTGTGCATTTGGATTTCGCATTTTCAGAGCTTGAATATTTTGTCGGAATTACCCAAAACCTGAAACATGCCGATGCTGCTTATTATGATTGGATTGTTGGACATGTAAATTGGTTTTTTGCAGAGCAAGGACAGCAATTTACCCAGACTTTTACTCGATTAATTCAACGCGAATTGTCATAATCTGCACAGCTAAATGCAGGGTGCTGTCTTCAGATATCTTATTTAACATAATCAATATTATACGAAATACAGATGTTAGAACCCATTTAAAGTGTCTGTATTCTCACCAATAAAAATGTCTAGTTTATGATGATTTAACCATCATGGACTGGATATGAAATATAGATGCTGATCACTATGTCTGACAAAGAAATTCAACGTCTTGCGGTTCTGCAAGACGTTCGAGATCATCGTATTACCCAAGTCCGTGCTGCTGAAATCCTGAATCTTTCCCCCGTCAAATTACCCGGTTATTGCAGAAGCTCAATCAAGATGGTGTTTCAGGTCTGGCTCATGCCAGTCGTGGTCAACCTGGCCATCGTCGCCATGATGACTTGTTAAAAGCAAAGTGCCTTTCCATTATTTCTGAACATCTGCTGGGCTTTGGGCCCACCTTGGCGCATGAGAAGCTCAGCAGCATGTTTGAGCTGAATATTCCTGTGGAAACAGTTCGTCGCTGGATGACTGCCAATGAGCTCTGGATTCCGCGATCCAAGCGTCTGAAACGTCCATATCAGCCTAGATATAACCGTGATTGCTTCGGTGAACTGATCCAGATTGATGGCTCCTATCATGACTGGTTTGAAGGACGATCCGCCAAATGCTGTTTGCTGGTTTATATCGATGACGCCACTGGAAAGCTGTTGCATCTGCGCTTTTGTGAGGCTGAAACGACCTTCGACTATATGCTTTCCACGAGAGCCTACATTAAGCAATATGGCAAGCCTTTGGCCTTTTATAGCGATAAACACTCAGTATTCCGAGTGAATCAGAAATCGAGCCAAGACAGCAAGATCACGCAATTTGGGCGGATTCTGAATGAGTTAAACATCGATATTATTTTTGCCAACTCACCACAGGCCAAAGGACGTGTGGAACGTGCTAACAGGACACTTCAGGATCGTCTGATCAAAGAGATGCGTCTGGAAGGCATCAGTTCGATTGCTGAAGCCAATGCTTGGCTACCCTGCTTCATTGAGCAGTTCAATCAGAAGTTCGCCAAGTGTGCGCGTAACTCAAAGAATTTACATCGACCATTAACCGAATCTGATCTTGAACTGGATGATATTTTTACCTGGCAGGAACCACGTAAGGTCACCAAGAATCTAACCCTGACGTATGACAAATGTATTTATATGCTTGAACCGACTGAATTGAACCAGAAATTAGTTGGACAATACATTTCATTTCTGGAGTACCCGGATGGCACTGTTGCGATCATGTATGAAGGACGGAAGATCAACTACAGTATCTTCAATAAACTGACTGGACTGCAGCAGAATGAAGTGGTTGAGAATAAACGGTTAGGCGCAGTTCTGGCCCATATCCAACAACAGCATGAAGAGTTGGAAAAACAGAATAAACGTTCCCGTGCCAAGAAAAGTATGCCGAGTCGTAAAGCTCAGAAAGCTAGCAATGAACAAAGAAATTTAAATCCTGTTCTTGACTCTTGCAGTTAAAAACAGGACATTTTAAATGGTTTATCGCATAGACATTTTAATTGGTGAATAACAACAGCTTTTTAAATTGTGTTATAATTCAGTATGCTAACACCTAGTTTACAGCCCACTCACCCTCGAGTGGGCTTTTTTTATGATTTTTCACGTTCCACGCCTATTCTTTAATCAATGTTCCACGGTTTTATTTAATGTTGCTGAACAATCAATGGATACCAGTAAAGCCCTTTAGGTCTTCTGTTGCTTCAAATATAAAGTCTCTACGATCAAGGATTAGACAATCTTTATTGTGTCGTCTGACTGATCTTGTGGCTTTGCTAATATCATGGCAATCCCAAGATTTGGGATAATACTTTATTAAAGAACGGACAATCTTGTTTTTATATTCTGAGTTTTCTATAATCTTAATTATGTTACATAATCAAGATTGATAATAAAAATGACGCAAAATAAGCATGGTGGTGCACGCAAAGGTTCTGGCCGTCCTTTTGTCTATAACGAACCGACCAAGGTCATTCGGGTGCCAGAGTCTCGTGTATTGGAAATCAAGAAATACCTGAAAAAAAATGACACTCCAAAGTTTAACGATATTTCCTCTATTACATTGCTTGAGACAAAAACACATTATGAGATTCCTGTTGCTTTGCAAAAAGTTGCTGCAGGCTTCCCTTCCCCTGCTCAGGACTATATCGATAAGACCCTTGATCTAAACGAGTTTCTTATTCAAAACCAACAGGCAACCTTTATCGTTGAAGTGGAATCCTTATCCATGCGTGATGCAGGGATTGATCTGAATGACAAGCTAATCGTTGACCGTAGTATTGAAGCCAAGCATGGGGATATTGTTCTGGCATTGATAGACAATGATTTTACGATTAAACGTTTAATGATTGAGGGTAATCAATGCTGGTTGCAGGCGGCTAATCCTGATTTTGCTGATATCTATTTGAAAGATAATCAAACCATGCTGATTTGGGGTGTGGTTACCAGTGTGATCAAGAAGTTCAGATGAGCAGTTACGAGCGGATTTATGCCCTGATTGATATTAACAACTGTTATGTCAGTTGTGAGCGGGTATTTAATCCCAGTCTAAACAACAAACCTGTCATTGTTCTCAGCAATAACGATGGCTGTGCTGTGGCAAGAAGTAATGAAGCCAAAGCGCTGGGCATCAAAATGGGCGTTCCTCTCTTTCAAATACAAGATATTGTTCAGCAACATCAGGTCGTGGTGTTATCCAGTAACTATGCTTTATATGCTGAAATGTCCAAGCGTTTTCATTCAATTTTGGCTAGTTTTGTTGCGCCACCTGAACAGGAAATCTATTCAATTGATGAGTGTTTTTTAGACCTGACCAGTTATGCACAAAATTTTGACTTAACTCAGTATGCGCATCACATGAAACAACGATTGTTGGATTGGATTGGCTTGCCCGTCTCGATTGGTATCGGGCGTAGTAAAACTGAAGCCAAAATGGCCAACCATCTTGCCAAAAAAAGACAGGGTTTCAAGGGTGTGTGTAACTTACTCAATATGGATTTCCTAGATCAGGAAATGCTTTATTCAGACATTGAGGTCGGTGAAGTTTGGGGCGTTGGTCGTAAGTTAGTTAAAAAACTAAATGCCATGGGAATCTATTCGGTACTGGATTTAGTGATGCAAGATTCTCATCGCATGGCGAGCCTTTTTTCTGTGGTAATGCAAAGAACAGTATTGGAGCTGCAAGGTGTTTCTTGTATGCAGTTAGATGATGCCCCTCCCCCCAAACAGCAAATCATAGCAAGTCGTTCATTTGGTGAAAAAGTTACCGAGCAAGATGATCTCAAAGAGGCTATGGGCAAGTATGTACAGGATGCGGTCATACGTTTACGAGCAGACGCTTCCTTATGTGGATGTGTCATTGCTTTTGTGCAATCGAATCCTTTTGATTCAAAGGTTCCCTATTACAGTAAATCGTTGGCTTTTGAGTTTCCTGAACCGACGGATTGTGTTTTGGATCTGATTAAAACAGCTATGCAACTGCTGGAACACATTTATAAATCTGACGTGAAATATAAAAAGTGTGGTGTAATTCTGACGGATTTAATTGCTAAGCAGCGCTTTACTCCTGACCTGCTGACGGACCACAGCCAGCGTGAAAGTAATGAAAGCCTCATGCAGACTTTAGAAGCGGTACAGGCGAGATATGGGAAAACTAAATTAGCTGTTGGCAGCTGCTACTTGCCACAACGAAAGTGGTCCATGAATCGTACCCATTTGACCCAAAACTATTTCAGCTGGCAGGGATTATTAAAGATCAGCCATTAAATTAATTAGCCTCACCTATTTGGTTTAAGTCAGCTTAATGAAGAACTCGACACATAAGCCGACACAGGCTTGATCCTCAGTCAACCATTTAACAACGTAAGTATGTTGTTTGGGATCCATGTAACACCTCTCGAGGAAAAGGTGGTTAGTAATAAAACTCTGCTCAAGCAAATTTATTGGGTTAACTGTCAGTTTTCACCATCTCATGTCCTTTATTTCTAGAACATTCTAGACTTTTCTCGACCTAGAATTTTTATTCTTTAAAGGTGTCATTCAACGCCTGTTGCACAGCATCAATACGTAATTTGCAGGCTTTATAGGCAGTCATGGACTCTTCAACGATCGCCATAAGGTTATCAATATCCGGTTCTTCCTGAGATTCAAGAAATTCGGCATTTTTCTTGAGAATTTCATAACCTTTCTTGAAACTTAGTTCTTCATTGTTCATGTGCGTTTACCTGTGTCACGGTGGCATCAATGGTGCCATCCTTAAGTTCAATCTGTAATTGCTGGTCAGTAATCTGCTGTATGGAACGGATGGCTTTGCCTTGGCTACGGACAATTGCATAGCCCTTGGCCATCACATTACGTGGATTCTGTAGCAAGGTTTCCCTCATCAATGACTCTACCTGCTGTGAAGCTAGTTTAATCTGTTGTTGAGCAAGATACTTAGTATCACTCTTCAGCATATCAACTCTACGTTGGGCTTCATTGATCTGGTTCTGTGTCAGAGTTTTGATAGTTTTCAGATACTGATCACTCTGGCTCTGGTAGGTGATCAACTGGTGCTGTGACAGTAGCTTGATGGTCTGCAAAGCAGTACTAACTTCATTGACTCGCTCCACAATCAGGTTACGGATCCCTGCGATCACTTTACTCGGAGTATCAAAGGAACGGTGTGCAATTTCATCCAAAATAGTGTGGTCTTTCTCGTGGCCAATACCGACCCAGATAGGCACAGTTCTTTTACACAGCAGTGCGGCCAGATCATAATCATTCAGGTAAGCTAGGTCATTCACGGCTCCACCACCACGGATAATCACAATAAGGTCTGGTGCTATCAAGTAATCTTGAGCCCACTGTCTTAAGGCACGGCCCAAAACCTGAATGATGCTGGCAGAAGCAGTATTACCCTGAAAAGTTGCTGAATGATAAACGAAATGGCAGACACCAGCCTGAGCCAGGGCATCCGCATCTTTTTTAAAGTCACCTAACCCTGCAGCATTTTCCGGTGCAATGACCAAGACATTCTGAATATCAAAGGGTACCGGCAACTGTTTATTGTTATTGAGCAGGCCTTCCTCAGTCAGTCGCAGCAGAATCTGCTGATAGCGTTTGGCGATGTCTCCTAGAGTAAAGCTAGAGTCGATATCTTCGATATTGACCGAGAAGCCATATTGCGGATCAAATCTAGCTTTGACCTTGATCAGTACATTCAGGTCTTTCGACAGTTCAATACCACTTTCTCGTTCAAACTTTAGAACTATTTTTTGTGCCGTAAATTTCCAAATGGTGCCTTTACAACTAGCGATCACCTTATGGCTTTCTTCATCTTTCTCAGCCAACTCAAGATAATAGTGACCGCCTTTAATACTTAAATTACGGATCTCAGCCTTGACCCACACTGCCCCATCAAAAGTCAGATGGATGACTTCCTGTACAGTGGCAAGGTATTCACTAAGGCTGAGTTGTTGACGTTCTGACATGATGTAAAGGATAGCTAAAATATAAGGAGGTGAGATTTAACCTAATATTGATCAATTCTACTGCAAATCAGATGAGTTTATTGCAATTTTGAGAAATGTATAAGTTCTTCTTAGACACCTAGAGTGATCATTGAGATTTTTAGTTTAATTATACTTTTATATTAAAATAGATATATAATCAATAAAATCATTATATTTTACTATTTTAATAAAATTATGAAGCAATACTGTACACTGCAAATCTACCAAGACTATGAATGGCATGACTGTGCTTTGGTTGAGGTTACGGATGATCAAAATGCTGGATGGCAGGCAGCTACACGTACATCATATTTGTTCGAATATGCTATTTCATATATGGATCTAAGAGATGGTCATGCGCTTGCTTATGACTTACCAGTGAACGTTCAAAATAGATTGGAATCAACTTGGCCAGCATTTCTTATGGATCTATTACCTCAAGGATACGGCCGCAAAGAATTACTAATACAGCTTGATTTTTCTGAGAATGTTCAGGAACAAGCGGACTGGGCGCTTTTAAAAGCAGGCGCAGGAAATCCAATTGGGAATCTGCGAGTCAAAGAGGCTCATGAGTGGTTACAAAGTCATTTCCCAAAGCTGCAGAATCAGGGATTTAGCCTAAGCCAAATTATTGAACGTAAAGAGAAGTTTATTGAATCGCTCGCATCTTATGGACTTTTTATTGCTGGTTCATCTGGTATTCAGGGTGAGTGGCCAAAATTGTTGTTAACACAAGGTTATGATGATCTTTTCTATCTAGATCATACTCTTCCAGATGATCAAGTTAAGCAGCATTGGTTGGTTAAATTTAGCCGCGGCAGTGATCAAAATTTGAATAAAATCCTGATGAACGAAGCTTTGTATATGAAAGTCGCTCAGTACTTGCAACTACGTGTACACCGGGATCTTGAGCTACATGGCAAGACTTTGTTTATTCCAAGATTTGATCGCAAAGTAATTAATGGCAAAGTTGAAAGAATTGCTCAGGAAAGCCTTGCATCTCTAGGTGGGAAGGCGGGCTTTGGGGTTAGAATGACCCATAATCAAATATGTACCCTGCTTATGGAGGCTTGTACCGAACCAAAGCAGGAAGTATTTGAGTATTTGAAGCGTGATCTCGCAAATGTTGCCTTAGGCAATAAAGATAACCATACTCGCAATACAGCAATCCAACGCTTCAATAATGGTAAAATTCAGCTCACACCATTATTTGATTTTGCGCCAATGTGGTTACATCCTGATGGTATTGCACGTACTACTCGTTGGGAAAGAGATGATCATGGTGGTATGCCACTTTTGAGTTCTGTGATTGAGCAGATAGCTGAAAGCACTTCGATTGGTCCACAAGAAATTAAAACTTTATTAATTGAACAGTTACCAATTTATCGGGGATTGTTAGAAAAGATGCAGGCTCTTCAAGTAGCGGATGAAATTCTGGAAAATAGCCAATATCGAATAATCAATATTTGCCAGCAGTTGGAGGAGATCAGCCATGGATAAACGTTTTAAACCATTGACCCCTATTCAACAAATGGAAAAAAGACTATCTGTGCTTGAAACCATCAATAATCATCCAGACTGGTCTTTTTATCAAGTTGCTCGATTTATTCGAACAGAGCTACATTTAACACTGAATGATATGGCTAAAATTACTAAGATTGCGCCACAGACACTGCAAAAAATGGAGCAACCAGGGAGCAATCCTACTTTGAAATCCATGCAGAAATTACTCGATACTTTCGGTTTACAATTACAAATAAAAGTTAAATGATTTTTAATTCTGAGCCATCGGTTTTTCTAAAATCTTATCCGTTTAAGGATACAAAGAGGAAATAAACAGGCTCTAGGTTGTTTTATGATTATTTTTAGACAAACGACTCCAAAACCTTATGTAGCAAGGGTTTTGTCTCTACAGTAATTAATTTGTTTTTGAAAAAATGGAGTAGAGTGTTTGAAATATGAATAATCGAATTCGGTTTCTGTAAGCACAGTAATTTCATCTGCATGTGCTTTATATTCATCTATATTTTCGAGTAATTCATCCTCTGAGAATGGGAGTTTTTTTTGATTTTCAGTGTCGTTCATAGAGTCATATCCTGAGAAGTTATTTAGATCATCATAAACCAGACATTTTTAATGGTGAGAATACAGACACTTTAAATGGTTTCTAACACAAAAAAGGGAGCTTATAGCTCACTGCTGTCCCATAGTTTGATTTAAATAAAAAAACCTGAGTCTGAATCGTTAAAATATAAGTGCGAACCAACACTTTAACGACCAAGGACTCAGGTTTTGTCATATCAGAATACCGTATTTCATCAATTGATTAAACCCATACTCCGACAAGATTTTGAACGTCTTGTTCAAATACATCATGTCGGTCAGAAATTTAGAGCCGCTTCAAGATGGGATCAGTTCATTGCCATACTGATGTCTCAACTTTCCTGCAGACAAAGTCTGCGGGATATTCAATCTAATCTAGAGTGTCAACAAGAAAAGCTGAATGCTCTCGGAGCAAAGTCTATCACCCTCGCAGTACACTGGCTCGAATCAATCAGGAACAGCCTGCAGCCTTGTATGAACAGCTATTTTACACCTTGCTTAAATCTTATGAACACTCAAAAGTAGCTCATAAATTCCGCTTTAAGAATCCCTTATATTCCCTGGATGCCAGCCATATTGATCTGTCATTTTCCTTATGTGAATGGGCCAAAGTGCATGAATCCAAAGCCAGCATGAAACTTAGCGTTGGCTTAAATTACAGCAATACCATTCCTGAATTTGTGGCGCTTGGGGATGGCATTGAAAATGATATGGTACAAGGCAGAGCATTCAAATTTCCTGCTGGCAGTATTGTCGTATTTGACAAAGGATATATTGATTATCAATGGTTTGCCCAATTGACTCATCAAAAGGTCAGTTTTGTCACCCGATTGCGCCCAAAGACAGTTTATCAAGTGAAATCTAGCCGCAGCGTATTAGCATCTAAAGGTATTATTGCGGATGAATGGATTGAATTAAGTAGTGCTTATGCAAAGAAAAGAGGTGCTCCCAAATTATTAAGACGTATAGAATTTTATGATACCGATAAGAACAGGACGTTTGAGTTTCTGAGTAATAACTTTCATCTGGCAGCATTAACGATTGCTGCAATTTATAAAGACCGTTGGAAAGTGGAGCTGTTCTTTAAAGCACTTAAACAGAATTTAAAATTAAAGTCATTTCTAGGCCGAAGCCGTAATGCCATACAAACTCAAATTTGGATCGCGTTAATCGCCTATTTGCTGGTGAGTTTCGCTCAACATCTGGGGAAAGAAGGCTGGACAGTGCAGCGCTTACTCAGAATCATTCAAGTGAATTTGTTTGAAAGAAAAACGTTAAAAGCTTTATTCTCACCCGATAAAATCCCCATTAAACAAGAGGAAGCTTATTTAAGCTTCCTCTTGTGAAAAATTGTGGGACAGCAGTGGCTTATAGCTACCTTTTTTATCGTTACACATTAAATCCTATATGTTTTCCTGTTGGAAGCTCCACATCAATACGGAGCTTACCACCCATTGCCTCAACATACTTTTTCATGGTTGAAATCTTTAAATCATTACCACGATTTTCAATTGCTGAAAGTGATGGCTGTTTTATTCCCAAAGTTTCAGCAAGTTCTTTTTGGGAAATCTCTAACTCTTCTCGAATAAGATGGAGCTGAGTCTCTAACAGTAGCTCATCAGCCATTTTTTTAATACGTGCTTGGCTCTCTGGAGAGCGACTAACCAATAATTCCTGTAAGGTTTTAGCCATTAGATTGTTCTCCTAGGGTTGAGAGATGAAGTTCGTATTGCTGTTCTGCAATGTCCAGCATCTCTTTTATAGAAACGCTTTTTACCGCCTTTATCACCGATGCAAAGCACAATGGCCTGTCGTAATGGATCAAATGCAAAAAAGGCTCTAAGTGGTTTACCTCTATGCTGAACGCGTAGCTCTTTCATATTGGTAAATTTAGAGTCATACACGGTATCCACTAAAGGGCGACCTAAGCTAGGTCCCTGCTGCTGTAGAACGACCAAAGCTGCGAGGACTTTCTCTTGTGTTGATTCATCTTGCTGCTCAAGCCACTCATTAAACAGATCTGTTGTGATGACTGTCCACATATCACAACCAAAATATAGATTATAGTCTATATTTTATAGTGAACTTAGTCAGTTTTCAAATGGTAATAAAAAACCCCGACATCCTGTCGGGGTTTTTCGTGTTTGGTTGCAAGGTATAACTTCTGTCGTACCTAACCATCCTTGTGCTGATCTTTCTTATTCTTGTTGTTTGGAGCTTCCTGCTTTCCTTGACTACATCATAAGAAATAAAGCTTTGATCAGCTAGAAGCAGATTCCTTAAATTACTGTACGTCAAAGCGTACAAAAATGGCTTAAAAATAGCCCCAGAGTTATCCCCATAAATTGTGGATTTTTTTCAGGTTGAAAGCCTTATAGATTGTAGGTGATTTTCTGTTTTGAGTGTTTTTTGAGCAAAAATGTTGGCAAAAAATATCAAAACCGCTCATAAAAAAGCCGACTTGTTTCAAAATCGGCTTTTTGTGCATTTTTAGATTTTTCTGGTTTTATTAAGTATCTGATATTTATATTAATATACAAGTGTATTGCGTATAATCGCCATTATGTTAAATAGAGGGAAAATCTATTTTTAAAGTGATAAAATTATTGCAGTTATTTTAAGAATAGCTGCTTTTGATACTTGATCATCTATCCTAATTAAAAACTGTTTTTTAATAATTTGGAATATAAATAAGATTTAGTTAAAATTAACATTATTCATATAAATTAACATTATGTATTACATTTACTAATAATTTAAAATAATTAGTAGAAAAAAATTATGTTTTAATTATTTCTTTGATTATATAAGTTGAGAGTAAAAAATGATTAATACGGAATTTTCAAAGTGTATTTCTGCATGTACAAACTGTTCACTTATTTGTACTGAATGTGCAACTTCTTGTTTAAAAGAAAAAGATTTAGAGATGATGCGTGAATGTATTCAACGTTGTCTAGAATGTGCAGATATTTGTCAGTTATGTGTGCGTATGCAACAACATAACTCACCTTTCCTCAAAGAGATTTGTGAGCTTTGTGCTAAGATCTGTGAATATTGTGCGGAAGAGTGTGAAAAACATTCACATGATCATTGTAAAAAATGTGCTGAGGCTTGCCGTCAGTGTGCAGAAGAATGTCGAAAAATTGCCATGTAAAATACTTCAATAATGTTAATTATATGCTCTAGACTAACATAATCATTCTGCTAGTCTAGAGCCTTTCCTAAAATTAACATAATACACCTTATACGAAGCCAAAAATGGGAGCTTTAAGCTCCCATTTTTAGTCTTTAATTCGCTTTTTCGCTTCGTCATAAACTATGCTATCAGCTCGTTTTCCGACGGTAATGAGCAGGATAACTACCTGATCATCTTTAACTTGATAGACAAGTCGGACACCAGCTTTTAATAATTTGATTTTATAGCAACCTGCAAGATCGCCTCTAAGCATATTCTTTGGAATATGTGGCTGCTCTATGACTTTGGCTAGTTTCTTTTTAAATTGATCTCGTATAGCAACAGGGAGTTTTCCCATTCTGCTGTAAAGTCCTTGTGACGTAAAAGCTTATAAGTCATCTAATGTGACTTCCTCAAACATCTCTTTAGGATCATTAATGCGCTTACGGACAAGAGCTAATAATTCTTCATCTTCTTCCGAAAGCAAAGCTTTTTTGACAGGCAGTTTCCCAGTCGTAGCAACATACTCAAGAATACTAGTGAAGAAATCAGTAGGTGCAATACCTTGCTCTTTAAGGATTGAATAAGATTTTTCTTTAAGGGCTTCATCGATCCTGAAGTTAACAGTAGCCATCATATTTCCCAAGTATTTAATGTACTAGGAATATTGTAATGCAAATTGCATTACAAGTCGACTTCGCATAACAGCCATTATGTTAAATAACTTTTAGAAGCTTTAGTACAAGCTTGACAGATTGTCTTATCATTATAAAATAACCTTATTCAAATCATCCTCCCAAGAGTAACGCCAATGAAGTAAGTCATTTTCTCATCATTATTTTTAAACTTTTGATGTGCAAAATAGATTCTACTTGTGGCTATATATTCTTGGTCTCTACTTTATATCCTAAATAATATATTGTTTTTTATAAGTTAATCTTCACTATTTTGCATATCCTCTACATGAGGAATTTTTTATGCAACATGCATGTATTGCTTCAAACTTAAATTTAGAATTTTCTACACAGAAAATGTTTGATCAGCTAAACATTACGCTTTTATCAGGACAGGTTTCTGCATTAATTGGACGTAATGGTTTAGGTAAATCCCTATTGTTCAGAATATTAGATCAAAGCCAAGCTTTAGATATTCATTATAGTGGTCAAGTTTCATGGAATATCCAACATGATTATTTGGCACAATTAGAACGCCTTAATGCTGAAAATATTGCACAAGCATTAGAGGTAGATCATTTACATCATGCTTTTCGGCGTATAGAGAACAATACAGCTAGTTTTGATGATTATGAGTTAGTTGAAAATACCTGGGATTTACCACAAAAATGGCAAAATATACTTGAAAATGCTGACTTACCTACGGATTTGAACTTTCCAACAGAAAAACTGAGTGAAGGACAAAAAACAAAGCTGGCTTTATGTCGTTTGTTTTTAAAAAAGGATCACTATCTACTTTTAGATGAACCAAGCAACCATTTAGACTCAACATCTAGACAATGGTTAATTGAGAGTATTTTGGCACACCCTAGTGGTGTATGCCTGATTAGTCATGATCGCCAATTACTCAATCAAGTCCAACATATTTATGCTTTAACTGAATTAGGCTTACAACACTACAAAGGTAATTATGAGCATTACATTCAACAGCATCAGCTACACATGGATGCATTAACTCAGTCTATTAATAATGAGAAAAAAGAATTAAAGCAGTTAAAACAACGGCAACATGATAGCTTAATGAAAGCGAATAAACGTCAATCTAAAGGCAATGAACTTCGTGATTCTAATTCTCAAGCAAAGATTTTTCTAGATTTCAAAAAGGAAAATGCTGGACAAAGCTTAGGTAAGCTACGTGCCCAACAAACTCGACAAACTGATGATTTGAAAAATAGTCTGATTAATAGGCAGACCATTGTAGAAAAAATCAAAGCTCAGAAGTTTGAATTCCACTTACAGAGTACGAAGCAAGGAGAGATTTTAAGAATTCATGATTTAAAGCTACCCCATACAGCAACAAATAAAATTAATTTTGCATTGAAAGCTGGCGAAAAAATCCATCTTAAAGGTGCTAATGGAATTGGTAAATCAACCTTATTGAAATTGATTTCTACCCATCAACGTGATGATATTTTCTTTAGTGGAACATGTTTGTATTTAGATCAAAACTTTAGTTTATTAAATAATGATTTATCCGTAATCGAAAACCTTGCACTTTATAACTCCAATCTTACTGAAGTTGAGTGGAGAAATTTGTTAGGTCAGTTACGTATTCGTCGTGAAAAAGCTTTATTAAAACTATCAGAACTGAGTGGTGGTGAAAAATTGAAAGTCGCATTATTAGCAATGAGTCACTATCCTGATGGTATTGATTTATTATTGCTTGATGAACCAGAAAATCATTTAGATATTGAGTCTAGAGAGCTTCTATCGCAGGCTATTAGCCAATATCAGGGCGCTGTAATTTTAGTTTCACATGATCATTTTTTTGTTGAACAGTGTGAAATATCTGAAGAGTATTTAATTGAGTAAAATGACATTTTCAAATATATAGATTTATTAGTTCTACTAAAATTAACATAATACACCTTATACGCAATACTTTTTAAATTGTGTTATAATTCAATGTGTTGATTTCAGTTTTATAGCCCACTCACCCTCGAATGGGCTTTTTTTATGATTGTTCACGTTCCACGCCTATTCTTTGATCAATGTTCCACGGTTTTATTTAATGTTGCTGAACAATCAATGGATACCAGTAAAGCCCTTTAGGTCTTCTGTTGCTTCAAATATAAAGTCTATCGATGACATTTTCATTTTTCAAATAGCGATAGACAGCCTGTCTGCTAATACCAAAAGCTTTAGCTAAATCGACTTTCGATGGATATTTCCCTTCTTTCCAGGCGTGTCGTAAAGCTTCAGCCTGCTCTTGATTTAACTTATGGACTCGACCTTTATATTTACCTTGAGCCGCTGCAATCTTAATCCCTTCTTTTTGGCGCTCTAAAATAATCTCTCGTTCAAATTGGGCAAAAGCCCCCATAAGTTGCTGAGTATTCTTATGTAAACCTACCAGTTATTCTTATTCAAATCCTGCCACTCATTTTGGATAGTAGTAGGCCATTGATTTTCTATTCAAATAATTCAAAACAAAATATCCAAATTTGAATCTTGAAGCACAATCTTAATCTGCTATAATTTGTACATCAAATTGATGTACTTGTTGGGTGGGATATGACTAACTTAGCAACGGAACGAATTAATATTCGTTCAACAGTAGATGCAAAAAATGTAATTGAACAAGCTGCGAATTTATTGGGACTCAGTGTAAGTTCCTTTATGCTTCAATCCTCATTTGAAAGAGCAAAAGAATTACTTAAATCTAATTATGAGTTAAAAGTAAATAATGCTGATCGAGATATGTTAATGAACATACTTGAGAACCCACGCCCTGCAAATGATGAGATGAAAAAATTAATGAGTTTATTAGATGAAAATTGAGGTTTTACAAGCCCATCATCAGAAAAAATCATTTAATTGCGGGCAAGATGATTTAAATAAATTCATAAAACAGTATGCATCCCAACATCAGAAATCAGGAACAAGTAAAACGTATGTTGCTATTGATGATGATCTACAAGTGAGAGGGTTTTATTGTTTATCCAGCACATCCATAGGATTTGATGTAGTTGATACTGTGCTTACTAAACGATTACCTCGTTATCCGCTCCCTTGTGTAGTTGTAGGTCGCTTTGCCGTTGATCAAACCGTTCAGGGGCGAGGAATTGGGAAAGTGCTTTTAGCCCATGCTCTTAAACAAGTTTCAACAGTTGCTCAAATTATTGGTGTTAATTTTGTTGTAATACATGCTAAAGATAAAAAAGCGATGGAGTTTTATCAGCGTTTCGGCTTTATTTCATTAACATCAAATCCATTAACATTAATATACCCAGTGAGTGAAATACCTAGTTTCAATTGAAAGTGGTCTACTAGCAATAGGAGTGACTGGTAAACTGCTTACAGGAATTAGTGGCTGATTTATCCAATAATCTGCAAGTTGCAACATCAAATTATCCATCGGGGTGGCCTGAGCCGTAAATGTAATATTCTCTTTCACAAACTGAATAGCCACTCCCCTTTTTACAAGCTGATCAACCTCAGTCACTAAATCTTTAAGACTCCTAGCGAAGCGATCCATAGAGTGCACAACAATCATGTCACCTTCACGGACATAGCTGAGCATTTCCTGAAATTTAGGACGGGCTGTATTTTTTCCTGAAGCTTTATCGACAAATAATCGGTCTACTTCAATTCCCTCAAGTTGGCGTCCAATATTTTGGTCAATAGAGCTGACTCTGACATATCCAACTTTATGACCTTTCATATTGTTATCTACTAGATGACTATTTCTGCTTATTGTAACTAATGAATCTTAATCTTAAAAGTTACATGTAACGTATGTATGAATTTCATTTAAATGAGACATGTATTTTACAGCTTTCACAGTGTAACTTTAGGGTATACTTTAAAGTTACACAAAACATCTATATGAAGACTAAAGTCCAAATTAGTGTTTATGTTGGTTCAATGTATTACATTTCGTATTTTCTATTTGTAACGTAATTTCAGTAATATTATGATTATGT
>NZ_VOXZ01000001.1:0-94559 GCF_013420455.1 Acinetobacter sp. YH01004 | reverse complement strand
TCGCTGCTGAAGAAGTTGGTAAGCTTAAAGACAGCTCGATTAAGACCGAGCTTAAAGGTCGCCTAGAAGACCTGAAAGATCCAAACATCCCAGCGATTAACGATGCGGACAGCAACGGCACACCGGATGATCAAGATGCTGCTAACGCCGCAGATGCCATCGCGAAAGTTAAAGAAGCAGAACTAGCTTACAAAGACCTGGCCGCTGAAATTACAAAAGCCGAAGCCGATGGTGCGATCAATCCGACCGAACACAAAGCCATGCTTGATGCGCTTAAAGCCGCACAAGATGCCAAAGAAGTCGCTGCTGAAGAAGTTGGTAAGCTTAAAGACAGCTCGATTAAGACCGAGCTTAAAGGTCGCCTAGAAGACCTGAAAGATCCAAACATCCCAGCGATTAACGATGCGGACAGCAACGGCACACCGGATGACTTTGATACAGCACAAGACTTATTAAATGAAGCACAAGCTGCAGTGACAGCGGCTGAGAATAAGTTAATCACTGCGCTTGAAGACGATGAATTGACTGAAACTGAAGTTGCTGCACTTGAAAAAGCGATTGCTGATGCAAAAACTAAGTTAAATTCGGCGGTTGAAGCGATTAATAAACTTCCAGAAGGTACAGCGAAAGATGCTTTAGGGTCACAAGCTAAAAATATTCAAGATCGATTGGATGTGACGGATGCATCAACCTCTGTTGCAGTGGCTGAGCAAGCTTATGCAGATACGGAGACAGCTATTGCAAATGCGAAACAAAATGGCTTTACGCCAGCTCAAAAAGCTGAACTTGAGCAAGCTGTGAAAAATGCAGAAAGCTTAAAAGAAAGAGCTCAAGACAAAGTTGATGATTTAGCTCCAGGTGCACAACCAGAACTTAAAGAGCGCTTAGATGACTTATCTAAACTAGATATTCCAGTAAATCTGAATATATCTCAGTTAACGCCTGTAGATACGGATGAAATGGCGGATGGTGAAGCAGATCGGCTGATTGTCAAAGGTCAAACCAGTGAAGCAAACACCACGGTTATCATTAAAGATCACGCTGGTGAAGAAATTTATCGCGGTCAAACTGATGCAAATGGTGAGTTCTCATTCACAGTTGATACCACGAAGGTTCAAGCGGGCAATCAAGTTCAAATTGAATTGGTTGGAGAGCAAGGCTCACTTGCAAATACTACAGCAACAGTGGGTGACTTAGAGTTTGAAGATGACACAGCGCCATCAACACCAACTGTGACAATTGGAAGCAATGCTGATGCATTTATTAATGCGACAGATATTGATGAAAATGGTCAGGTTACAGTCACAGTCACATTGCCAAGTGATGGTTCTGTGCGTGCAGGAGATACATTAACGATTAATGGTGAGGATCAAGTCTTAACTGCCGAACAAGTTGCGGCTGGGAAAGTACAAGTCCAATTTACAGCACCAAGTGAAGATGAGACATTAGCGTTATCGGTCAGCTTAACAGACCAAGCGGGTAACATTTCTAAGATTGTTAGTGCTACAGCAGTGGTTGATACTTTTGCAGATATCAAAATTACAGATTTTGCTGAAGATAATCTTGTACAGTGGAGTGAAAAAATAGAAGGTTTCACCATTAAAGGTACTGTCGATGGTGTGTCTGAAGGTGCAACTGTGACCTTAACTTTCAAAGATGCTCAAGGTCAGCCAATTCTTGGTGAAGATGGTGCACCAATCATGGTAACTGCGACAGTGAACGCAGAGAAAGGTTGGACAGCTGAAATTTCATCTGAGGTCTCTAAACAGCTGAAAGATGGTCAAGTTCATGCAAAAGTGACGGATACCGCAGGTAATATCGCCCAATCAACCCAAGATTATACTGTGGCTGCACCACCAAAGTCTGTGATTGAAATTACAGGCTACTATGACAATATCGGTAGTGTTTATAATAAAGTGACAGACACAGGTATCGCTGCAGATGGTCAAGGTAAACTAACAGGGAAAATTACTAATAAGTTTGGTCAGGTGATAGAGTTTGAAGAGTCTTTAGGTTCTAATGAACTTTCAGGTATTGGTGAAATAACTTTTAATACAGATGGTTCATGGGTTTTGAATATTGCGGACATTCAAGAGCAACTAGACAGTTCTACTGCACCATTACATGCAACCTTTACTCTTAAAGATACATTAGGTCACAGCTATCAAATACAGTTCTCTGTTCGTAAGGATGCTGATTTTGCAACTACAGGTAAAGTCAGTGTTACAACGACGACAGTAAGTCTTGTTGATAAAGAGGTGGTTGAGAATGATGGCGAGACTCACACCCAGCTTACCAATGATGTCTTAGGCGAGCTGACTGGTAAAGTCGATTTAGCATTAGTGCAAAATGGTAAAGCTACTATTCGCCTCTATGTCAATAAGTTTAATACATCTGACACAGAGTCTTCGGTCGAGCCGTATCCAAATGGTGCGGATATTGAGGTAAATGTTGAAGCAGATGGTACGTGGAGACTGACGGAATCGGACTTGCAAAAAGTCTTAAATGAAATTTGGGCAGCAGATGAACTACGTGAAGATAATATTTATATTCAGGTTAAAGTTTACGACCCTGTCACTGGAAAGTTAAGTGAGGTTACTGACAAGTACACCTTTAAGACAGACATCACACCGCCAGAGGCGACCAATGTTGGCTTTGATGCAAGTCATGGCGAGCATGGTCAGGTGACGGCTTTAGTCACCAAGTCAGGCGAAACTTCTGCCGAAACAGGTAATATTGTCACGGTACTGTACGATGGTAAAATCGTGGGTACAGGTGTAGTAGGTGGAGATGCACTTGGATTTAATGGTTACTTAGATATTAAAGTGAGTCTTGATCAAGCCATTGAAAACTATGAACCACTTAAATTACAAGTTTTTGTTGAGGATAGTGCGGGTAACGTTGGTGTCAATAATGGTAAGACGCTTAACCCAGAGTTGAGTTTAGCCACTCCTGAAGTAATAGCTTATGTAGACAATGTTGCAGGTGGTATTGTTGGAAATATTGTCAATGGTGGTGTAACCAATGATGCACAAGGGGTGATCAAAGGTACAATTGACCTTGGTACAGATGGTTTAGTCAGCCAAATTTGGGTGTATTTACATAACATTAACACCCCAATTAAGATTGATATTCCACAGGGTGCAACGGGTGTTTATGAATGGAATGTATCATCTGATCAACTTTCTGCTGCGGTGACCACTGGTAAGTTGGTAGGTAACGTTAAAGTTACCGCAAAAGCTTATAATGATGAAACTGGCTTGCTCAGTGATGCATCAAATGAGTTCAACTTTACAGTCGATACTACACCGCCAGTGATTGAAAATATCGTTGTCAGCAACCAAATGGCAGCGGATGGTTCGGTTGCAAGCACCATAATGACAGTAAAAGTCAATGCGGATGCACAGCAGGTGTATACAACGCTTGATGGGGTGAAATACACTGCGGTTGCAACAGGTGTTGCAGGTGAATATAAATTAACACTTCCTGCGCTAGCGAAAGGTAAAACACTTGATATCTATGCTGAAGATGCTGCAGGTAACGTTGTGGTTTCAAAACAGTCTGGTCTAAACAACCAACCGACTGCGCCAGGCACGTCTTTCAATATCAAAGAAGATCAATCGATCATCTTGACACAGGCAGATTTACTGAAAAATGCCAAAGATATTGATGGCGATAGTTTGAGTGTGACTGCAGTGACTCTGGCAGACCCAAGTATGGGTAAAATTGTAGCCAATGCAGATGGTACATGGACATTCACACCAAAAGAGCATTTTTCGCATGCCAATACTACGGATGCTATTGTGCTGAACTACACAGTTTCTGATGGTACGCAGCAGATATCGACTACAGCAAAAGTTAATGTTGAATCAGTCGCTGATGGTGCAAACATTATCTTAAATGCCAATATTTGGGATAACTCAAGCACAGGCAGTACAGCTGGTTCAGGTGTTGCATTAAAACCAGCACCTGCTTCAACAGGTCTAATTTTTAAACAATATAATGGCCTGAGCTTAAGTAATAGTAGTAAACCTACGTTTGATTCAAGCCGACTTGAAGGTTTACTCGACACTGCTAAGGCAAATAGCACTGGACGTGCCAACGAGTTTGCAGGCAACTTTAGTGGCAGTAGTGTTGCTAGTTCAAGATTTGACGCTGTGTCTTATACGGGCTTAATTTACCTAGAAGCTGGGCGTGAGTATAGCTTTGAAGGTTATGCCGATGATGCAATGCATATTGAGCTTGGAGGTAAAGTTCTAGCACAGACTATTGGTGACGCCTATGGCGACTATCATCCGACCATTATTGGCGGAGATGGTAACGGTACCATTAATATCAGCAGTTTTGTACCTGAAAAAACCGGCTTTTATACTTTTGAAGCTTATTTTGCCAATCTAAATCGTGGAGGTAAATATAACATTAGCGTTCTAGAAAAAGGCAAAGGACAAAGTTGGGCTCAGGCAACATCGAAACTATTGACTTCTGAAAACTACAAAATTTATGGTAGTGCCGAAGAGTTACTGACTTTAGGTGCGGACGTGGGTGGTTTTGTAAGCAATACGACTGGTAAACCTGATGGGGGTTACTTCTCTGCTGAAGCGGTTGATAATGGTATGCAAGACACACCAATCAAGCTATCTGGTATCCAGGCCGATTTGATTGATAAAGATGGATCTGAAACGTTAACTGCACTTGAGCTCAATGGAATTCCAGTTGGTATCACCATCACCGATGGTGTACATACCTTTACTGCTAAAGCGGGTCAAACAGGCTTGAGTATTAAAGACTGGAATTTGGATAACCTCAGCTTAATACCAAGCAAAGGCTTTACTGGTAAGATTAACTTATCTATTTCAGCAACTACGACTGAAAGTAGTAATTCGCACAGTAAGACCACAACTAAAGCGTTGGAAGTTGAAGTCCTTGACTTTAATAAAGCAACGACAGGCTTAGACAAAGACATCAAAAATACAGATAACTTGTTTCAGAAAGGAACTGCTGGTAATGACATACTTAATGCAACACAAGTTGAACTTGATGTGAAAAAGGTAAGCGTAGGTGTCAATGGTGAAACAGGGTCAGGTACACCTTGGTCGATCACTTTTGATGACGCTACCAAAGCAGAGGTAAAGATTACCAAAGTGGTTATTGACTTGAGTACTTCAACTAACCGAGACGTGCACTTTGGTGCGCGTGGCAGTTCTGGACTTTTCAATCCAACGCCAACTAAAACAGAGACTCGTTTTGATAGCGACTCTGTTCACAACAGTATTATTAATCATAACTTAGTGAGTAAGTATAATATCGGCGGACAAAAAAATAATAAAGATAACCGCGAGCCACAGACTTTAACGATTGACTTCAAGACAACTGGAGCAAATCAGTTTACAGCTGGTAAGTCTTTTAACTTTGCTGCCGATACTGATACGACTGTGGCAAGAAACGATAGCTATGCTGATCAAATGGCTGGCTCAATGATTACTGTTTATTTTAGTGATGGTACAACTCAGAAAATGATGTATGAGTATCTAGCTGGAAGTGGTGTTTCAAGTAAAGTAGGTGCTGTGGATGAAACAAACTACGCAAAAGGTGCTTACATTAATGGTGGTGATGGAGATGATACCATTCACGGATCAGGCGGTGATGACTACTTAGTTGGTGGAGATGGTAATGATACTCTCTATGGCGGTGCGGGCAATGACTATCTGCTTGGTGGGAGAGGAGATGATATCTTCTATGGCGGTGCGGGCAATGACACTTTCGTTGGTGGTTTAGGTAGTGACACTGCAGTCTATGACGTTTTAGTTGCTGCCGATGCGACTGCTGGCAATGGTACCGATACATGGAATGATTTTACCGTTGGTAAGATTGGAGCGAATGTCAATGCCGATAAGATTGAGTTTAGCCAAGGATTCTTCCAAGGATTACTGGATGTCAATCAAGGCGATATCGGGCAGTACATTAAAGTCGAAGATGTGAATGGCACAGCGACGGTGAAAGTGGACCGTGATGGTGCTGCAGGTGCGCATGATTGGGCAAATCTGTTGGTACTTGAAGGGCATAAAGCTGCCGATGTAAATTTACAAACTTTATTAGATAATCATCAGATTATTATTGGATAAAGTGAATTGAATCCATGCCTCGGCATGGGTACAATAAAAAGCTGGTTGGTTGCAACCAGCTTTTTTTATTTTAAGAGTGTGATATTGTTTTTGGGCCTTAGGACGCAAGAATTGGCTATTTGCAGGTTCGCTGCGCAGTGGTCAGCGAGCGGCAAACATCATGACTTTAATCCAGTCAGCAAAGCTGAATGGACTGGATTCGTATGCCTATTTAAGTGATGTGCTGAAAAGGCTGCCGACACATAAAGTGACCCAGATTGAATAATTACTGCCACACCGCTGGAAATCTGAACCGAATTAAAAAATAGGCATGGTGTTAGCGGCAGTGTAAAAATGACCCCCTTGGTTAATATAGCTGTCATTTTGGACTGCTCAATATGTTAACTTTGGAGCAAGCAGCGACAATCCAAATTCTTCATCAACAGGGTAAATCTATTAAAGCCATTAGTCGTGAACTGGGGGTGTCTAGAAATACCGTGCGTAAATATTTACGGCAGAACATCACACCTCATTATCAGCGTATACAGCCTAGAAATAGTATCCTTGACCCGTATAAACCTTGATATGTGCTGAATGAGCAGGAGACTTTCACTTGGGATATGCTAGGCAGCTAACCGATAAAAGTTCTCTGCTATTTGATTTGGCGTTTTAAGAGCCTGTAAATAATTTTAAGTAATTGTGAACCGTACCGGGTTTGTCGGAGAGTTAATATTCTGAGAGACTATTCCGATGAAAAAACCAAACTATACCCCCGAAATTAGAAAAAGAGCGGTTCAATTACTAATTGAATCTGAAAAAGATTATCCTTCTACTTGGGCAGCAATCACAGCTATTGCGCCTAAAATCGGTTGTACTCCTGAAACATTGCGTGTTTGGTATTTAAAGCATATGGATCAACTAAATCCTGCCAAAGTACAACAGATATCTGACCAAGAAAAAATGAAGCAAATGGAACGTGAAATTAAAGAATTAAAGCGTGCCAATGAAATTCTACGCAAAGCAGCCGCTTTTTTCGCCCAGGCGGAGCTCGACCGCCCACACAAATAATGGTGGATTTTATCCATAACAATAAAGATCGATATGGTGTTGAAGCGATTTGTAGAATTTTACCGATTGCAGCTTCGACCTATTATCGGGCTTTAGATCTCGTTGATAACCCAGAACATCGAGCGAAACGTGCTCTGCATGATTTACATCATGCAGAGCAAATCAAACGTATTTGGAAAGAAAGTTCAGGTCGATATGGTGTACGTAAAGTTTGGCAACAATTGAAACGTGAGGGTTATGTTATTGCACGTTGTACAGTTGCTCGATTGATGCAAAAGCTAGATATACAAGGTGTTTGGCGTGGTAAGAACAAACAAACTACCCGCAGCCGAGATGATCAAAAACGGGCAGGTGATTTAGTGAAACGGAATTTTAGTGCTGATCGACCTGACCAATTATGGGTCAGTGACTTTAGTGTGCCGCAGCAAGCGGCGTAAGAGATGAGGGTATGGCCCCTCGCTATCGGCTTGCAGGAGCAGGTAGCAAACCACCATAAGCGGCTTGGATCAAAAGTCCCGGTCGTGAGCGTTATGGAAAAGGCATCGTAGAGATGTCAGGTAAGAATTAGGAAGGCGAACAACAGTGAACTGCCGTTCAAGTGTCGAAAGTACTCAAATGACATCAAAACCGGGGATGGAAGTTACCCCGCGATTAGTTTGGCCGTTACCTGCTTACGGGCCATTCGGTGTCCGGCGTAGAGGCAGCGCGATCCTAATTCAGGCTCTTACGTTGAACTGCGGGAACCTTCGGTGGCGATGTCAAGCGAAAGGCACAAGCTCAAAAGGCAAGGCTGATAATAGCAATGCGTCACCAAGGGGCGGAGCAACTCGTAGTAGTGTTGAAGTTACTGTAATGGTAATGGAGCGAAGGGGTTGCATTATCCAGGTCTACGGATTTGTCAACTGTGCAAGCAGGAGGAGCAAAACTTTATGACCAAACCATTTAATATTCCTAAAGCGTTAATCTGGGAGGCATTTAAAAAAGTCAAAGAGAATGGTGGCGCTCCAGGCGTTGATCATGAATCTATTGAGCAATTCGAAAAGCATTTAAAGAACAACCTATACAAACTATGGAATCGACTTTGTTCTGGCAGTTATTTTCCACCGCCAGTTAAGGCTGTTCCGATTCCAAAGAAGTCAGGTGGCGTGCGTATACTAGGTATTCCAACAGTTGCAGATCGAGTCGCGCAAACAGCAGTTAAGCTCTTATTAGAGCCGAAAATTGATCCATTATTTCATCCAAACTCATATGGATATCGTCCGGGGCGTTCTGCCCATGATGCAATTGCGATAGTGAGGAGACGAAGTTGGGATTATGACTGGGTTGTGGAATTTGATATCAAAGGTCTCTTTGATAACATCGACCATGATTTACTCATGCGTGCACTCAAGAAACACTGTGAAATTCCATGGATTCTTTTATATGTGCAACGTTGGTTAAAAGCACCAATGCAACACATAAATGGCCATCTTTTAGAAAGGAATCGCGGCACACCACAAGGTGGTGTTGTGAGTCCTTTATTGGCGAATTTATTTATGCATTATGCTTTTGATATGTGGATTACGAAACATCTTCAAAGTGTACGGTTCTGCCGTTATGCAGATGATGGCGTAATTCATTGTCGGAGTTTATCTCAAGCCAAACTTGTTTTACAAAAGATCGATGCACGATTTCGTGAATGTGGTCTCGAATTGCATCCAGACAAGACAAAGATTGTTTATTGCCAAGATATTAATCGTCGTAAAGCATATCCCGATGTTCAATTTACTTTTCTCGGGTACACGTTTAGGCCCCGTAAGGCTGTGGACAAGTATAAAAGAGTTTATGTAAATTTCTCTCCTGCAGTCAGTCGTGATGCACTTAAAGCAATGCGACAGACTATTCGGAAATGGCATCTACATCTGATGTGAAATCGCGAATTAAGTGATTTATCTGCAATATTCAATCCAATTCTTCAAGGTTGGCAGCAATACTATGGTCGATTCCATGGTTCAGCAATGTCAGCGATCTGGCAACACATGAATGCTTATCTTATACGCTGGATGAGGCGTAAGTATAAAAACTTGGCCCGTCATAAAAGACGGGCTAGATATGCCTTAGGGCGACTTGCGCGTGATTTTCCAAATGCCTTTGTGCACTGGAAAATGGGATGTTTACCATCGGTTGGATAATGGGAGCCGGATGAGCTGAGAGGTTCATGTCCGGTTCTGCGAGGGGCTAAGGGTGAAATTCCCTTGGTCTACTCACCCGTATATTCAAACCAATTCTGGCTGGGTCTACACCGCATTTATTATTGATGTGTTCTCACGAGCAATTGTTGGATGGAAAGTATCTACACGGATGAATACAGATATGGTGCTCGATGCATTGGAGCAAGCATTGCACGATCGAGGCATGCCAAAGAATGTAATTCATCATTCAGATAGAGGTGTTCAATATCTTTCCATTCGCTATACCAATCGTTTAGAAGCAGCAAATTTACGAGCATCAGTCGGTACAACGGGTGATTCATACGATAATGCTCTGGCTGAAACGGTGAATGGCTTATACAAAACAGAGGTGATTGAATATTTAAAAGCAGATTGGCAAGGTTTAGCAGATGTACAACTTGCGACACTAAACTGGGTAGATTGGTTCAATAAAGAGCGTGTACACAGCGCATTGGGTTATGTATCGCCTTTTGAGTTTGAAGCAATGTACTATGATAAGATTAATCCGTTAGGTCAGGTGGCCTAACTTAAATAAAAAAGTCTCCGACAAACCCGGTACGGTTCACTATCTAGTTAAGTATTTCTAATAAAACTATAAAGTGATACAGTTGACACAAAAAATAAATGTTCAAAATATACATTTATTTTGATATAAAGATGTTGAAATGTGCACTGCGTCACAATAATAATTTTTCAGTAGATTCATGGAAAGATATTTGTGTAGGAAATGTGCTTGAAATTGTTCCTTAAATTGTTCTAAGTCCACAAGGGATAGTTATGTTGAGATTGTCACTTTTAGCTGTTGTAGCTTCATTGGGGGTAGCGGCTTGCACATCAAGCCCATATACGAAGCCATCAGATTTACGTTTTCAGAAAAAAACGCAAGAAAATAATCAACCTATTGTATTAAAGCGAGATGAGAAGCTTTGTGGTGGTGATACAGCAGAACAGCAAAATTGCCCGATTGAATTTTATATTGACAGTATTAAAGCTGGAAATTTTTATATAAATAATTCGGCTCAATATGCATTGAAACCAGAAACATATAATTTCAAAGTAAAAAACTGTACTGAAGAATCATGCCAAAGTTGTGATGTTGACTTAAACGTAGGAAAGCTAACAAGCAATGAATTTGTACTCTCTGTCAATACAAACGGTAAACCTTTTATTTCCAATAATGGTCAGCCTTTAAGTTGTGAGGTGAAGCACAAGGTTGCTGCTCAGGAACAGATAATACGAGTGGATTTAGCTGCGGACACTTTATTTAAATTTAACGGTTCTTCCTTGAATGATTTACTGCCAAAGGGGCGTCAAGAGGTCTTGAATGTTGCTTCGCAAATTCATAACAACTTCGTTTCTGTAAGCCGCATTAATTTAGTTGGTCACACAGATCGTTTGGGAAGTGATAGCTATAACAATCAATTGGGGCAAAACCGTGCAGACACAGTACGCAACCTGTTGGTTCAAAACGGTGTATCTGAAAATAATATTTCAACGTCTAGTGCAGGCAAAAATCAACCTGTGACGAATGGTTGTTTTGATGTAAAACAGCGTGAAGAACTCAAAGCTTGTTTACAGCCTGACCGCCGTGTAACTGTCGAAATTACAGGCATTACTAAATAGTTAAAGTTTTAGAAGATAAAAGAATATAATTTTTTGGGTAAAAATATGACTAATTTTATTGTAATTGAGAAAGACTCATTAAATAAGTCTACAGTAAATGCGACACAGATTACATTAACCGAAGCTTCTATTGTTCATACTAAAATGAGCCGTGATGACGTCGACGAATTTATCCGTGATGGCAGTAACTTAGTGCTTAAGTTAAAAAATGGTGAAGTTGTTGTTATTGAGAATTTTTTTATAACATATGACGATGTCGCTTCAGATTTGGTTTTTGAAGAAGATGGGTGTGTTCTATATTGGTTTGATGGCGTATCGGGTTTTAAAGGCATTCCAGGATTAGAAGCATTATTGCCTGCTGTTGAAAGCAGTCAACTCGTTGGATTGTTACCTTGGTTGGTGGGTGCTGCTGTAGTTGGTGGCGCTGCAGCAATTATTGATCACAATGACAAGGATGAAGAACCGAAAGATACTACAGCACCTACAGCACCAACTGTTGAGATTAATGATGGTGGTGATGGTGTTATCAATCCAACTGATCTTGTCAACGGCAAAGTTACAGTGACTGTTAAGCCGACCGAGCCAGTTGTAGAGGGTGATAAGATTACGATCACTCATCCAGATGGTTCAATAGAAGAAATTGAAGTTACAGCATCAAGCAAAGATGACATTAACAACAATGGTATTACTGTTGAAGTAACTCCTGCTGCGGAAGGTAAAGATACAGTTGTTACCGCAACAGTGACCGATAAAGCTGGCAATACGTCACCAGAAGGCAGCGATAATTCAACAGTTGACTTGGTAGTTCCGGGCGATGTTGACGGTGACGGTGAAAAAGACCTAACAGGTGCGCCAGTTGTTGAAATTCAAGATGGCGGTGATGATGTCATTAACCCATCAGATGTTGATGAGAATGGCAAAGTTGATGCAAAAGTAACCTTCCCGAAAGATGCGGGTTATAGCGTTGGTGATACTGTTGTGATCAAAGATCAAGATGGCACTGAACTGGTTAACCGTCCATTAACAGCTGAAGACCTTGAAAACGGCATTACTGTCAAAGTAACTTCTGCAGCGGAAGGTGAAGACACTATGTCAAACATAACGCTCCTTTCATTCATTTTAAATTTGAATTTATCTTAAGTTAATTTTGGATAAAGATAGATAAAAATTGTAATGAAAATGGCTGCAATTACAGTACTCATTTAATGCTATGACGCAGCATTTGAAAAACTCCCACGGTATGAATTTACCAAGATGCTTAAATCATGAATTTTATAAAATCAAAGATATGGCTTGTGCTGTTTCTTCCGTTTTGTGCACCAATAATGCCTATTTATGCAGCAAAACCAAAAAATTATTTAGACTCAGCTAAAGCAAACATCGAACAGTTTTTTTCGTCGCAACCTGCAGATTTGAATCAAGTGAGTATTCAAGAACTAAGTAAATACTCATGGGGTGAGCAGACAGCGCAAGATACTTTGCCAGTTATCAAATTGAGTGGTATTCAACAACAACTTAAAGGTATGGAAAAAATAAGCATTAACTCTGAAGCTGAGCTAACACTTTTTGATGCAATTCATCAAGCGCTACAGCGTCGACCTGAAATCACTCAGAGTATTGCTACTATTGCAGGCCAAGGTGCAAACATTGATGCGGCGAAAGCACAATATTTTCCTCAAATCTCTGGTGGTATTAGTACAGCTGATTTAACGACTGGCGAACGGGGAAGACAGCTTTACAGTTTATCAGCGACACAGGTTTTATATGATTTTGGAAAAATCAAAAGCGATATCAATATAGAAGAAGCGAAGTTATTACGAGAACAAGCAAATACATTAAATAGCATTGATGATATTGCATATCAAACAGCGAATGCGATGGTCAATATTAACCGTTATCAAGAAATCGTTCGTATTGCTAATCAACAAATCAAAGGAATTGCTCGAATTGCAGAAATCGCTAATTTACGGGCTAAAGCGGGTATTAGTAGTCAGGCAGATCCGATTCAGGCACAGTCAAATTTAGAAGCGGCGCAGTCAAATTTACTCATACAAGAAACGCAGTTAAAGCAGTATCAGCAAAAGTTACAAATGCTGCTGGGCTATGATGTGTCCCATTTAAAGATGAGGATTCCAAATACTATTATTCGTAATGCAGGTTTATACAATGACCCTGAATTTACGCATCTTCCTAAGATGATAGCAGCTCAGGCAGCAGTACAAATTGCCAAATTTCAAAAAGAACAAACAAAACTAAGTACATATCCAACAATTAATATTAAAGGTAGCTTAAATCAAGCTTTGAATGGGAAAAACCCAAATAATAATGAAGATGATGGTTTTTATAGCTCTGTCATGTTGGAAGCGAATAGCAACTTTTTCCAAGGCGGGGCAGCCCGATCAAAACTCCGTTCTGCTAATTATGCGGAAGAAGCAGCAAAAGCAGCAGTTAACACAGTTTATTTAGATGTTTTGGATCAGGTACAGCTCATTCGTGTGCAGGTCGAAAATAAGCAAAAGCAAATGGATGTTCTAGCTTTAAGAAAAGAAACCACGGCACGGACAAAAGAGTTGTATCAAGAACAATATAAATTAGGCACCCGCACAGTGGTGGATTTATTGAATTCTGAACAAGCAATTCATGCTGCCGCACAGGAAATTGAAAATGCAAGATATGATATTTACGCGGCCCTAATTCAGTATATCTATGTTACTGGTGCTTCAAGAGCATTTTATCAACTAAATAATACTTCTATTCAAGGGTTTGAAATTTTACCATGAGCAAAACTATGAATTATCAGCCATGGCTTCAAGCCGTTCTAGCAATTGCAAAACATTATCGTATCGAACCATCTGAAGAGCGTTTACGCTTGCAACTCGATTGGAATCCGAGCCAGTCACTTGATGATATTTTGATTTTGGTGAGCCGTCAGATCGGGATGAGTCTAAGAAAAACTGAATTTAGTGAAGATATTTTGAATCCGTGGCGTTTACCACTTCTTATTCAAATGAGAGATGGGCAAGTTGGCGTATTGAATCAACTCGATGCCAATGGGAATGCGAATATTCAGTTCAGTGGTGATCAGGGATTAGCACAAGTACTTACTGTAGAGTTATTAAAAGAAAATGTGAACAATGTTTATATTTTAAGACCTGAGAAATCAATTCCTGATGTCCGTATTGATGAGTATATTAAACCATATGAGCAGAACTGGTTTTGGACGATTGTGCTAAGAGATTGGAAGCGCTATTTGGATGTGATGTTTGCATCATTAATGGCCAATATCCTTGCCTTGGCGACAATTTTATTTTCAATGAATGTTTATGATCGAGTTATTCCTGCACAGTCTGTTCCAACTTTATGGGTATTAGCCGGTGGTGTACTCATTGCAGCAATATTTGAATTTTGTTTACGAGTCGCACGTATTTATTTATCAGACATTATCGGAAAACGTGCAGATCTAAAAATCTCAGATAAGGTATTTGGTCATGCTTTAAGAATTAAAAATAAAGAGCGATCCAAATCCACAGGTACGTTTATTTCGCAAATACGTGAATTAGAAGGTGTTCGTGAATTAGTCACTTCTACAACCATTTCAGCGATTGCAGATTTGCCTTTCTTCTTTTTGTTTTTGGCAATTTTTTGGCTGATCGGTGGCAATCTGTTTTGGGTAATGGTTTTGGTTGTACCTTTAATGATTATTCCTGGAATTTTGATTCAAAAGCCATTGGCAAAATTAGCATCTGAAGGAATGCGTGAAGGTGCTATTCGCAATGCAACACTGGTGGAAGCTGTTCAAGGTATAGAAGATATTAAGTTATTGCGAGCGGAATCTCGATTTCAGAACCAATGGAATCACATGAATGAAGCTGCTGCAGATATTTCAATGCGCCAGCGGAAATTAGTTGGAATTGTGGGGGCGTGGACTCAGAAAGTGCAAGGGCTTACTTTTGCGATTGTCGTACTGGTTGGATGTTTTGCTGTGATGAAAGGGGAAATGACTACAGGTGCATTAGTTGCTTGTTCAATTTTATCATCGCGCATGCTTGGACCAATTGCACAGATTTCAGGAGTTCTAGGGCGTTTTCAACAAGCTAAAGTTGCTAAGACAAGTTTAGATGAGCTTATGAAGAAACCAGTTGACCAAGCACCAAATGCACATTTAATTCATAGACCTGTTTTGAATGGACATTATGAACTTAATAATATTGTCTTCAAATATAGTGAAAACGATGCAAAACCTACTCTCATCATTCCTAAACTTGAAATTCAAGCGGGTGAGAAAATTGCGATTTTAGGTCGTAATGGTGCAGGTAAATCAACGCTATTACAGTTGCTATCAGGGATGCAAGAACCTGTTCAAGGGAAAATCAATTTAGATGGGGTTGACTTGGGGTTAATTGATCCAACTGATGTACGTCGAGATATGGGCTTACTCAATCAGAATGCACATTTGTTTTTTGGTTCTGTACGTGAAAATTTAACATTAGGCTCACCTTTGGCGACTGACCAAGAGCTTTTAAATGTGCTCAAGCTCACAGGGGCATTAAACTTTGTATTAGATAAGAAAGAAGGTTTAGATCATCAAATTTTAGAAGGTGGTGTTGGTTTTTCTGGTGGCCAGCGTCAAGCTTTACTTTTATCACGATTATTACTTCGTCAACCAAATATTCTATTGCTTGATGAGCCGACAGCCGCAATAGATGACGTTTCTGAAAAACAACTAATTCAGAACCTTAAGGGGTGGTTAGGACAAAAAACTTTGGTCATTGCAACGCATCGTCGAGCAGTACTTGAGTTGGTGGATCGAATTATTGTAGTACATGATGGAAAAATTGTTATGGATGGTCCTAAAGAGCAAGTATTAGGTAATACTCAAACCAATATAGCGAGTACAGCATCATGATTAGAAAATATATAAAAAGTGATATTGTAAAGGCTAAAGAATTAGAACCTGCATTACCGAGAGCTAGCTTATTTATCTGGATTATTTGTATTGGTCTTTTGTCATTACTCATCTGGGCATGGCTTTTTAAACTTGAAGAAGTTTCAACAGGAATTGGCAAAGTTATTCCATCTTCTAAAGAGCAAGTAGTACAGTCTCTTGAAGGTGGAATTTTAACAAAGCTTTATGTGCATGAAGGACAAATCGTACAAGAAGGGCAGGTACTTGCTCAACTTGACCCAACTCGCTTTGCATCAAATGTTGGTGAATCTGCATCCTTACTACTAGCATCACAAGCAACAGCAGCGCGACTACGTGCAGAAGTTAATGGAACTAGTTTAAAATTTCCGAGTGAAGTACTTAAAGAGCGAGATTTAGTTGAAGAAGAAACAGCACTCTATCATTCACGACGATCTAATCTAGAAGAATCTTTGTCAGGTTTACAACAAGCACTTATTTTAGTTGATGAAGAGCTGCAAATGACTGAACCATTAGTAGCGAAAGGTGCAGCTAGTGAGGTCGAAGTATTGCGGCTCAAGCGCCAAGCAACAGATTTGCGCAATCAAATGAATGATGTGAGAAATCAATATTTGGTAAAAGCTCGAGAAGAGTTGGCAAAAGCCAACACAGATATCGAAACGCAATTACAAGTCGTAAAAGGTAAATCAGACTCTTTAAATCGTACTCTTTTTAAATCACCTGTACGAGGGATTATTAAAGAAATTGATGTTATGACTATTGGCGGAGTGATTTCTCAAAATGGCAAGTTGATGACAATTGTTCCTCTGGATGAACAACTTTTGGTTGAGGCACGTATTTCACCGCGAGATATTGCTTTTATTCATCCTGGGCAAGATGCACTCGTGAAGATCACTGCCTATGATTATTCTATTTATGGTGGGTTGAAAGGAAAAGTTTCAATTATTTCACCAGACACATTGAGAGATGAAGTTAAGCAAGATCAATTTTATTATCGAGTGTATATTCGAACGGATTCAGGAAAATTGATGAATAAAGCAGGCAAACAATTTAGTATTACTCCTGGCATGGTTGCAACAGTCGATATTAAAACAGGGGAGAAAACGATTTTAGATTATCTAATAAAACCATTTAATAAAGCACAAGAGGCTTTAAGAGAAAGATAGTTTTGAGTGAGCCTGTAAATAATTTTGTATTTGTGCTTTTTATATGTGAATACTAGGACTTCCACTGACACCAAGATTTTAGCATAACTTTTCTTTTAATCGTTCATAGGGTGTTTTGCCATTCATGGCTGCATGAGGTCGGGCATAATTGTAAAATGCCTCCCATTCGGCCAGCTTGGCTTTTAAATCCACATCATCGGTGTAGTCTAATAGCTGGTAGAACTCCATTTTATCCGTCTTATGAGATCGTTCGACCTTACCGTTATGTTTAGGTGTTCGGGGTTTAATATAGCGATGATGAACGGCATGATCATTCAGATGCCAATGGAATTTAGACTGAAACTCATGACCGTTTTCAGTCTGAATGGTATGAATACGGAAAGGAAATTTGTTGATCACATAATTGACTAAATCAATAGCATTGGCTTGATTATGTTTCTCATAAATCTTTAATACCCTAATTCTAGTTGCATCATCAATAGCGGTATATTGATATCGTTTGACTTGTTTTCCATTTTGATCTTTAAAAAAGAGAAACTTTACATCAACTTGAACGTGATGCCCTGGTACTTGTTTTTTATAACGTTGAGGAATAGGAATAGAACGTTTACGCTGATTTTGGGGTAATCGATTCATACCATGCCGTTTTAAAACATGGTACGCCCCAGCTGCTGAAATTTTAATTTGGTGATAACGCCATAAATACCAACTGATCCGTAGTTGTCCAAAATGATAGTGTTGACGTAAATAAATAATCTTATCTTCAATCACAGCAGGCGTGCGTAGCTTAAGGTTCTGTGGACATGGCTTACTGTTGACTAATCCTATCTCTCCTTTGGATTTATAATTCCTCTTCCAACGATAAAAAGTATTTCGTGAAATACCAAAATATCGACAGGTCAATACAACATTGCCATTTTGTTCAGCATGAGCAAACACTTTTAATTTATGGGCAATTTCCCGTTGGGCTTTTGTACTCAAAATTCAAACTCCTATGACATGAGGTAAAATTTACCAAAATGTCAGTAGAAGTCTCAATTTTCACACATTACTCAATTATCCATTTACTTTTAAGGTCGATTAGATCGATATAATTAAAATGTAGTCAAATTTACTGACATAGATTTTTGAACGCCCTCTTTTGAAGAGCGTGTAACCAAGTGTTTTTAAAACTGTATTTACACAGAATTATTTACACCCTTTACCAGTCAATTTCTTAACTGACTGGCATTAGTCCGTATCGAGGTATTTCAATTAATGCCATTTCGCACTTGTTGCAAAATCCAATCCTCATATTCTTGTAGTGTTTCTTGTAGCATATCCATAGGTCGTACGATGTAGTGCCTTTCAACTAATGCACTTGGTTTATGACCTGATATCTGTGCTAAAGATCCTTCATTGATTTTTGCCCAAATAGCTAACGTTTTATATGATCTCCTCAATCCATGGGGAGTAAGTTCAATATTTAGTTTTTTACATATTTTCTCTAAGCTATCGTAAGGATTAACAATATGGCCACATTCAGCGCCCTTACTGCTAAATATGAATTTAGAATCAGAATTTTTCTTTAGTTCTAATAATAAGCTTTCAACATATGCAGTTAGAGGAATTAGGCGACCTTCATCTTCAATTTTATCCCTGACTTTTGCTGTTTTCCAACGAAAATCGACATCTGTCCATTTTAATGAAAGCAGCTCATTCTTTCTGCAACCAGTGATTAAACTACATATCAAAAAAATCGCTATTTTTCTGCTAGTTAACTTATTTACCTCTTCAAACCATGGTTTTAGATGCTGTTTCATCAAACAATCATTCTTGGCTTTTGGGGAAGGGACTTTATCTTTAACTTTTTTTGAGTTGTATGATTTTGGAGGCACTAAGTTTTCATAATCCTCGTGTTCATCACACCAATTCAGGAAAGCTCGTGTAAGTCTGTATGCTTTAGCTGATGTTGTTGGACGGAAGTCATTGTGATCAAGCCAATCGCATAATACATCTGCAGTTAATTCAGAAAGTTTGTACTCAAACAGTTGAAAAATGGGTTGACTGGTATAAACACTATTTTTTTCAGGATCGTAACCACCTCTAGATAATTCGATGTGGTCCTGATAACTTCTTGGTCGCCAATTAGGTTGTCTTGCTTTTAAATATTCAAACCATACATCTTTAAATTTAATAGTTTTGCGTTTTTCTTGTTTTAGCAGTTCTTTATTATCAGCTAAAGCTTTCTTACGCTCGATTAATGGGTCAATCCCTTTGTGGCACATAATCGCCAATTCTTGTGCATATTTACGAGCTTCATCTAATTTCCATACATCAACGTCACCAATTTTGATACGACGGTTTTGAAGACCAATACGGCCTTGGAAAATGTAGCTTTTATTATTTTTAGGTGTAACTTTGACGCCGAATCCTGGTGTTTTCTCATCCCAAAAAAAAGTTGGTTTATTTTTGTCTGAGCAATCAATTTTATCAATAGCAGGTTTTGTTAACTTCATTCTAGTAAGCATCTGGTAAGCAAGTAGTAAGCAAAATCAATATATATTAATCAACAAAAAGAGTTAATAATAAATTATTAAAATTACATAAATATATGATAGTATTGACATTATATTTTTAATTTGTTGATTTTAAATTACTATGTTAACGGACTCATAATCCGTTGGTCGACAGTTCAAGTCTGTCTGGGCCCACCATATAAAACAACCACTTAGGTGTACTAATCCTAAGTGGTTTTTTATTTTAAGCTTTATGTCAGCAATTGAAATGTAGTCTGTGAGCAGCTCAAAAGCTTATTCATTTAAGATTCCACTTGCACATCTACTTCTTCCTCGCCAACAACGTCGCAAAACGCTGTTTAATGCGATTGCCATCTGCATCTGTGCGGTGCAACTCACCGACATTTTCATTGTATTTCACAATATCCCAATCAGCATAATAAGCACTTAACTCACCCGCTTTAAAACTAAAAGGGAAGTCTTGTTGCACAGGGTAATCTTCAGTATCCATAGCGCAAACAATTAAGTTAAAGCCTTGTGGTTTGGTCGCTTGCTGCATGTGCTGAATAAGCGTAGGAATGGTTTCAGGCGCCAAAAACATCATCACCACTGTACAGTTAATGAAGTCATATTCCTCCGTAATTGTGGCATCCTGATTTAAATCCCGCACAGTAGTTTGAATAGATGAAATCTGTTCTGTAGCAATAATTTCATTTAATTTTTGGATACTACTCGGATTCACATCCCAAGCATCCACCTGAAAACCGTTTTGGCTCAAATACAGCGCATTTCGGCCTGTACCACAGCCAACATCCAAAGCTTTACCCACGGTTAACTGTGGAAGTGCCATTAAAATTTCAGAATGTGTTGGGCTTAATTTATACTTTTTAACAAAATAATCTTGAGGCAAACAATAAAAACTAAGCTGGCACTCAATATCATCACTGGCAGATACAATTTTATGCCACGCTTGCGGTTCAATAAATGGTGGTTGATTTTCCACGGAAAAAATATGCTCAGATTGTACTTCACCAGATTCATGCAGCATCGAAAAATGCAATTCGCCTTTTAAAATAGTCAACTTTGCCCATGTGCCGACTTGGGTATTGTGTTGTTTTTTAAACCCTTGTGGAATTGAGTCATAATTCCAAATTGGAAGTTGTTTATAACAGATCAATTCTTGTTGCATCATAAACTCCAGTTATACCGATTCTGATGGGGTAAAGCTTCACAGTAATGTAGTGTCTTGTGTAGATTAGAAAATATCATCTTCATTTCAGCATAACATTGCAGACCTGTTTCAGCCATCTTCTGAATTTTATCCATCTCATTAAAATCAAAATTATTTAAATGATGTAGATGGTTAAAATACCAAACTGAAAAATATTCACCTCAAATTGCATGATTTTCATGTCTATTCAGTTGTGAATGTTTTACCATAAGCTGTTTTAATTCATTGAATTATCCCGTGTTTATTCAAGCCAATCAGTACGTTATTCCAACACAGCAGCATGATTATCCTGAATGGCATCGTGGGCGTGAGCGTTATGTGCTTTGGTATTTAGCTGTTCAACATCCAGCTTTAGAATGTTATTTACAACAATTAAAACAGCAATTTTCAGATGTATTATTTCGCCCAAACACTCGCCAGTTTCATATCACCTTATATATTTGTGGGTTTTATGCAGCAAAAAAGCATTGGGAAGATGACTTTCTCGAGTCACAATTTCAACAACAAGTTCAAGCCTTACAGCAGTTGCAACTAGAGCCTTTTCAACTGAAAGTGGGCGGCATCAATAGTTTTGATAGTGCTTTATTTGTAGAAGTGCAAGATCAATCACAGCAACTGGCGCGTATACGTCAGGCACTTAGCGTAGGCGGGGCTGAAATCGCAGCTTTACAGTATCATCCACATATTACTTTGGGTTTATATCAAACAGCGTGTTCAACCAATTTGATTTTGCAGCGTATTCAAAATCTCCCCGTGCAATATTTCGATTTAGATATCCATCATTTAAATTTTGGTTATTATCAGGCACACACTTTACAAGGTCAGCTATTTAGCACGCATCAATTTCCTTTGGAGCACATGTGATTCAACTTATTTTGGGCGGTGCGCGTTCGGGTAAAAGCCGTATGGCTGAGCAAACCGCGCAGCAACTTGGCAAATCCGTCATTTATGTAGCAACTGCACAAGCGGGCGATGCAGAAATGCAGGCGCGGATTCAGCATCATCAACAACAGCGTCCGCAGACTTGGCAATTGTGCGAAGAGCCTTTGTATTTGGCGGAGCAGTTAAAGATGCTGGATCATCCGAATGCTGTGATTTTAGTAGATTGTCTGACCTTGTGGATGAGTAATTTGTTGATGCAATCTGCAGAAAGCTTTGCCGAACAACAAATTTCAGCATTGCTCGAAGTTTTGCCTCAGTTGCAAGCCGATATTATTTTAGTGAGCAATGAAACAGGTTTGGGCGTTGTACCGATGGGCGAAATAACCCGAAAATTTGTCGATGAAACAGGGCGATTACATCAGCAATTGGGACAAATTGCAGACAAAGTGCAGTTCTGCGTCGCAGGTTTTCCAATGCTTTTAAAAGGAGAGAAGAAATGACTTGGTGGTTTGCAGCGTGTCAAAAGCCAAATGAACAGATGAAACAACAGGCAATTGCACGACAACTTCAATTGACCAAACCAACAGGTTCATTGGCAGCATTGGAAAATATTGCGATTCAACTGGCGGCTTTGCAAGGAACAACGCAGCCGAATATTGAACGTCCGTGGATATGTATTTTCGCAGGCGATCATGGCGTGATGGAAGAAAATATTTCCGCCTATCCCCAAGCCGTGACTCGGCAAATGCTACAAAATTTTGCCACAGGTGGGGCATGTATCAGCGTCATCGCCCGACAATATCAGGCGCATTTACAAGTGGTGGATTGCGGCTCGGTCGGGGAAGCGTATGAATATGCAGGAGTAGAGCGGCATTGTATTCGTGCAGGCACAGCGAATTTTGCTAAAACCCGCGCCATGACTGAACAAGCGTGTGCAGATGCGATGGCACTTGGACGTCAAAGTGTGGAAGATGCCATCGCACAGCAGGCCTCGATTTATGTCGCAGGTGAAATGGGTATTGGAAATACCTGTTCGGCATCAGCCTTGTCTTGCTTTTTATTACAAGAACCTGCTGAAGCCTTGACTGGCATAGGCACAGGAATTGACACTGCACAATTGCAACATAAAAAACAGGTGATTGATGCTGCTTTAGCTCTACATCAGAACTATGTGCAAGATGATGCTTTTAAAGCCTTATGTGCAGTTGGTGGATTGGAGGTCGCTGCAATGGTGGGCGCGTATATTCGCTGTGCGCAGTTGGGCTTGCCGATGGTGGTGGATGGTTTTATCAGCAGTGCTGCTGCATTAGTTGCAGTGCGTTTAAATCCTCAAGTCCGAGAATGGATGTTGTTTGGGCATCAATCGGCTGAATATGGACATCGTCGCTTATTAGAAGCATTAGGTGCACAAGCCTTGCTGCATCTAAATTTGCGCTTAGGTGAGGGCAGCGGTGCGGGCGCGGCATTGGGCATTATCCAACTGGCCTGTGCCTTGCATAATCAAATGGCGACTTTTGCCGAAGCTGCGGTTATTGGTGAGAAAGTATCTTTATGATCATGCTAGACCTATTAAGACATGGCGAAACAGAATTGGGTCATACTTTGCGTGGCTCAACCGATGATGCTTTGACTTTAAAAGGTTGGCAAGACATGCAGCAGACTTTAAACACGGCAATAGCTACAGGACAGCGATGGGATGTTGTGGCAAGTTCACCTTTACAGCGTTGTCTGCAGGTTGCTCAGACCTTTGCGCAAGCACAGCAATTGCCACTGTATATTGATGCACAATTTCAGGAAATGCATTTTGGTGCATGGGAAGCTATTTCCACTCAAACCTTATATGAACAATACCCTGAAGATTTAGCTAAATTTTGGATGACACCGACCCAATTTAGTCCGCCACAAGCAGAATCTTTGCTAAATTTTCAGCAGCGCGTTTTGCAAGGTCTGTCCGATCTCAACCAATATTTACAACAACTCGAGCAACAACCTAAACGTGTGTTATTGGTCACGCATGGCGGGGTAATTAAATTGCTCAAAGTATTGGCGCAGAAAAAATCTTTAGACGATATTTTAAAAATGTCTGCAGCGTTGGGGCAATTGAGTTCATTCCAGTTACATCCCAATGGCAACATTTGCATGCAGGGGTAAACATGACACCTTTTTGGATTGCCTTGCAATTCCTGAGCACTTTTCCTGTTTCTTTAAAACAGATGCCAACTGCAGCGCAAAATGCACAATCACTGCTGTTTTATCCGCTCGTTGGCTTACTAATTGGAGCTGCGCTGTGGGGGATGGCGCATTTATTGCAATTCTTGCCTTTGGTTCTGAGTAGCAGCTTAATTTTAGTGCTCTGGATTTGGCTGACAGGTGGTTTACATTTAGATGGACTGGCTGATACTGCCGATGCATGGGTCGGCGGTTTTGGTGATCCTGAACGTAGCTTAAACATCATGAAAGACCCAAGCAGCGGCCCGATTGGAGTATTGAGCTTACTGATCTGCTGTTTATTAAAATGGTCTGCGTTGTATGTATTGCTCGAACAACAGTATTTGGCATTTTTGCTGTTTGTACCCGTATTGGGACGATTAAGCGCTTTGGTTTTATTTTTAAGCACGCCTTATTTACGTGCCAATGGTTTAGGCACTGCTATTCAGGCACATTTGCCTAAAACAGGCACAAAAATTGTGATCGCATTGACCTTGCTTGCAGGAGTGCTTTGGGGATGGGTGGGTTTGGTGACCGTTCTGACTTTTATCCTTAGCACCTTGTATTTGCGATATAAATTTATGCAGCGTTTAGGTGGAATTACGGGCGATACCGTTGGTGCGAGTATTGAAATAACAGAAAGCATGATGTTATTGGCTATTGCGATTCTTTGGTTTTTAATAAATTAGCTTTTGAGCAGTTTTTCTTGTTTCAAGTGCGCTGAAAATTGAAATAATATAAGCGAATGAATTTACAGCTATTTATGCACTCAATTTCAGCAAGTATGCAGATGAATTTGTCATTTGTCGGAAAGTTCCTAAATTAGATTTGCTATTTTTTTTAAATATGATAATAGTAGTTTATGTCAATCAGCCTTGATGGCATTTGTATCTCAGGATGAGATCACAAACGTGATGTATAAAAATCAAAAGGAATGTCATTTATGATCAAACTGTTAAAGCAAATTTTCTGTATCCATATTTATGAATATGACGCAATGGAAGAAATCGGGGCGCATTTAGAGTGTCGTAAGTGTGGGGATTCTAAGACACAATAATGTTAAGTATTGAATCTGTATTAAAACCAAGTGAGTCTTTATGACTCACTTTTTTATTTTAGGCTAATAGCCTGAATATTTTGCTTAGTCTTGCCTGCATGTATAGATTAGACTGCACTTATCCATCTTCAAAACTACATATATCATTCCCACCTCTTTTGGTGGGGAGACTTCTCATGCTGTACGAAGTTTGATTTATACAAGTGCACAATTAAATTTTCTATCCTCCGCACACTTTATCCCACAAGGTATTCCGCTTAAAATCCAGTACCTAGAAATATTGAACTGACCGTATTTATGGCTAAAAACTTTCAAGAAAAAACGTATATTGTAGATGACAATCTAGCAGATACTTTGACGTGGTTGCTGCATCATCAGGACTGTTATGATCGGTTTTATTATGATGCGATTCAGCAACAACTGACGGTAGAACATGCCAACGGGGTAGATATTATTAAAACAGGGCAGTATTTAAATGCCAGTTACGGAATTTTAATCACCTCTTAAAAGCATTGCCGCATAAACTTATTTTGCTGCATAAAAAACAAAGTCCCTTTGCGGGACTTTGTACATTTGGATGGATGCTAAAACTTTAAGCCATTGCCATCGCATCTACCGACAATTCAGAAACCGTTGGTTTAGCACGTTCAGGCACTAAGCCTAACTTTTGGAACAATTGTTTGTCTTTGCCTTCGCCTGCGTTTGGTGTAGTTAAAAGTTTTTCACCTGAGAATAACGAGTTCGCACCTGCCATAAATGCCAATGCCTGATCTGAATCAGACAACGATTCACGCCCTGCAGACAAACGAATATAGCTGTTTGGCATGATAATACGTGCAACTGCAATAGTACGAATCCATTCAATCACATCTAGCTTTTCGACTTCAGCCAGTGGTGTACCTTCAATCGGAACTAACATATTGATCGGCACAGATTCAGGATGTAACGGTAAAGTCGCCAATTCATGCAATAAACCAATACGGTCTTGGGTGTCTTCACCTAAACCGACAATACCGCCACTACACACTTTCATACCTGTTTGACGCACAATATCCAAAGTATTTAAGCGGTCATCAAAGCTACGAGTACTAATGACATTCGGATAATATTCACGCGATGTGTCTAGGTTGTGGTTGTAATAATCCAAACCTGCATCTTTTAAGCGTTCTGCCTGAGATTGATTCAACATCCCTAAAGTCATGCAAGTTTCTAAGCCCAGAGCTTTGACTTCACGCACCATTTCTAAAACATAGGGCATATCACGTTCATGCGGATTACGCCAAGCAGCGCCCATACAAAAACGTGAAGAACCTGATGCTAAAGCTTCTTTAGCCTCTTGAATGACTTTATCAACCGCAATGCGTTTTTCAGCTTCAAGCTGTGAATCATAATGCGCAGACTGCGAGCAATATTTGCAGTCCTCAGGGCATTTACCTGTTTTAATCGACAATAAGGTACTGACTTGTACAGTATTGGCAGCAAAATGTTGGCGATGCACACGCTGTGCTTCAAAGACTAAATCCAGAAAAGGCTGTTCATATAACTGCTGAATTTCTTCTCGAGTCCAATCATTGCGTACTGACATAAGTAAAAGTCCATCATCCCTATTATTCATAGTCTGTATCATACACAAATAGTTTGAATCAGAAAGGCATAATCTCCCAATTTCGTGGCAAATATTCGACAGAATAGAATTAAAATCATGCAGTCTATTTAGTTGCAAACTTAAGCAATTTTTCTGATATTTCGCTGCAAAATTAAATTTTATGGATTATTATTTTTGCGATGAATTGGTTGCTAAAATTTAGTTATTTGCATAAATTGGCAAGAAAACTGCACTTAAAATATCGCACTATTTTGGTGGTAGTTTTTGTTTAAATTTTAGGCTGTTTAAGCAATTGTTCCTGAATGGCCCAATCCATATGGATTTGCACAATCTCATCATGCTGTGTTCGCGTTTGCTGCAAAATTTGTAAAATCTGTGCTGAAAATGGGGCATTTCCAAGCCCGATTGCAATATTACGCATAAAACTTTGATAGCCTGTACGACGTAATGGACTACCTTCGGTTTTGGCTAAAAATGTGCTTTCATCCCATTGCCATAAATCTAGCAAGCTGACCTGATCTAAGGCATGTCGGGGATGAAAATCCTCCACCGTGGTGACTTGAGCAAAGCTATTCCACGGGCAAATCAGTTGGCAATCATCACAACCAAACACCCGATTACCAATGCCACGACGTAATTCTTCAGGAATGATACCCTGATATTCAATGGTCAAATAAGCAATACATTTACGCGCATCTAACATATAAGGTTCAACAATGGCTTGCGTTGGGCAAATGTCGATGCAGGCTGTGCAAGAGCCGCAATGCGATGTTGCAGGTGGATCAAAAGGCAAATCTAGTGAAGTAAACAGCTCACCCAATACAAAAAATGACCCAGATTTTTTATGAATCAGTAAGGTATGTTTACCTGTCCAACCCATGCCAGCACTTTCAGCCAACGACTTTTCAAAAATCGGGGCTGAGTCCGCAAAGGGGCGTGATTCAAACTCGCCCACTTTTTCACGAATACGGGTGGCAAGAGTTTTTAGGCGTCCGCGCATGACTTTATGATAATCGCGCCCACGTGCATAACGGGCAATAATTGCAGAGTTAGGTGCATCGGGAATGTGTCGTGGACGTGGTGTTTCCACCAAATAATTCATGCGCACACAAATAATGCTTTTTGTATTCGGCACTAACAGGGTGGGATTGGCGCGCTTGTCTAAATTTTCTTCTAGAAACTTCATATCGCCATGATAGCCACGTTTTAAATATTCCTGAAAACGTGCTAATTCTGCTTGAGCATCTGGTTTGGCAATGACACAATCAGCAAAACCAAGCGCCAAAGCTTGAGCTTTAATCCACGCTTTCAAGGCGGCTGGATCGTCTTGATGCAGAGAAATATGTGCTGAAGTAGTGGATGTTGCCATAACAAAATAGAAGGGAAGAAAATGCCGCAGCAAGTGTACCATAGCCCTGTTTATCATAGCCAAAGTATTCAAGCGTGGGAGCAGCGCTGGTTTTCCCGTCAAAATAGTTCTTACGGTTTAATGCAGCAAGTGGCGTGGACACTGCATTTACAACTTCGCAAAATTTTTGCCGCACAGCCATCTACAATACAAAAAATTGCTGTGTGTTGTGGACAAGGCAATAACGCAGGCGATGGCTATTTAACTGCAAAATATTTAAAACAAGCAGGTTTTCAAGTCGATATTTATGCCGCAACACGCGGTTCATCGGCAGATTTACATCAGGCTTTTTTAGAAGCTCAGACAGAACAAGTCAATATAATTCAAGGTTTTGCATTTCAACAAAGTTATGACTGCTATATTGATGCATTATTTGGTATTGGTTTAGATCGTCCTTTAAATGATGAGTGGCAGTCGCTTATTCACGCAATGAATCAACAAGCGGGTTTAAAAATTGCGGTTGATATTCCAAGCGGTTTAAATGCCAACACGGGGCAGCCATTGCCATGTGCAATTAAAGCCGATTACACCTTTACAGCTTTGGGTTTGAAAGCAGGGTTATTTACAGGGCAGGCACAGGAATATACTGGACTGGTCGATGTGCTGGATTTGATTCCAGCCGATGCAGAACTCAAAGCGTTGGCCCAACTCACACCACATTTGATTCAATTACCCGCACGGCAGGCTTTTGGACACAAAGGCAGTTATGGGCATGTGTTGATTGTGGGCGGACATGCGCAAATGGGTGGTGCGGTGATGATGGCTGCAGAAGCCGCATCAAGCGCAGGTGCAGGGAAAGTGACTGTGGTCTGTCATGCCAAACATCATGTGGCGATATTAAGCCGTGCGCCGAATTTAATGTTGCGGGATATAGACGCACTGACAGGCGCAGAAATTCAGCACTTAATTTCACAGGTCGATGCCGTAAGTTTAGGGATGGGTTTAGGACGTGATGCTTGGGCAGAACAGCATTATGCAGACTGGTTTGCTGCACTAAATCAGTCCGAGGTAGAAGTAGTTTACGATGCCGATGCCTTATGGTTTTTGGCGAAGCAAGCGCATTCATCGCATCATCCAGCCCAACTAAAACCGAACAGTTATGCCACACCACATTCAGGTGAGGCTGCGACCTTGCTCAATACTACGGTTGCAGCCATTGAAGCAGACCGTATTGCCGCGATTCAGCAATTGCAGCAACGCTATGCAGGCGATTGGGTGTTAAAAGGTTCAGGTAGTTTGACTTTGCAAGCTGCATCTACAGAACCGCAAGCAAGTTCATTGTGGATTTGTACCGCAGGCAATCCTGGTATGGGTACAGGTGGTATGGGCGATGTGTTGGCAGGCATGATTGCCAGTTTAAAAGCCCAGTTTCATCATAAAATTCAATTGCATGAAATTGTCATGTTACATGCCTTGGCGGGGGATGTATTGGCACAGCAGGGCATGCGCGGTTTACAGGCACAGCACATGAGCCAAGCGATTTATCAGGTTGTGAATCGGTAAAATATAAGCGATGGCGATGCTGATTTAGCGACGTCTGGAGCTTGAGCGACTGCGCCCGCGAGCCATACCGCCCAAGGCATTGAGCACAGCCAATTTGGTCATACTGCCCGATGCATGAGCATGGCAAATTGCAGCAGCCAAAGCATCGGCAGCATCTTGTTGTGGTTTGATGGATAGATTTAATAATTTCATGACCATCATTTGTACTTGTTCTTTATCGGCAGCGCCATAACCCACGACAGATTGTTTAATTTGACGAGCGGTATATTCCGCCACTTGTAAATCTAAATTTACCAAAGCGGCAATCGCTGCCCCGCGAGCCTGTCCCAATTTTAAGGCAGAGTCTGGATTTTGCGCCATAAACACTTGTTCAACTGCTGCTTCAGTCGGGCCGTGAAATTTCACAATCCGTTCAATCCCTGCAAAAATCCGTTTTAAGCGTTCGGGCATTTCACTGGTTTCGGTGCGAATGGTTCCTGCATCTACAAAACGTAATTTAGCGCCATCACGTTCAATAATGCCGTAGCCCGTTAGACGAGAACCAGGGTCGATTCCAATAATAAGTGACATGCCAAGCCTTAAAAAATTACATCAAGTTGAATTATAGGAGTTTAAATCTCTTTTGTGTGGAGTAATTTCAAAACATTCGGTCAGTAAGCTGCCGTTTAAACAATTAGCATGTATCCTTTGCCATATTTTCAATTTTGGACTTCATTTTATTTTAAGTTTTGAGGCGTATATTTTATATACGGTAGCAAATGAGAGCGGCAATGAAGTGGATTAATAGGCTAAAACAGTGGGCGAAGCAAATTAAACGAGATGTTTATGCGGTGTGGTTTGCAGCACGTGATCCTGAAACACCGTTTATGGCAAAGCTTTTGGCATTGTTGGTCGCTGCTTATGCTATTTCTCCCATTGATTTAATTCCAGACTTTATACCTGTTTTGGGTTATTTGGATGATTTGATTTTAGTGCCATTGGGCATCATGTTGGTATTGCGTTTAGTACCTGCAGAGGTAATGCAGCGCTGTCGTTTACAAGCCGATGCGATCAGTCAAAAACCGAGCAGTTATATTGCAGCATCAGTTTTTATTGCGTTGTGGTTATTATTGGCTTATGCCGCATATTTTTATCTTTATCGTTTAAATATATAGACGTATTAAGTCTGTTATTGGGTGATGATGAAAATATTAATGACAGACTTAACCTTTAAAAATACAATAATGCCCATATTGAAACAACAGCGAATCAAAAAAGCTTGATCCCGATGAAGCACTTGGTTACTGCATTTTATTTATTTTGTTGAGATTAGATTAATTTTCATGAAATTATTTCTTATTGTTCTAATTGGCTTAGTTCTTGAAGTCTTCGTCTGGATTGGTGTGGGCGACCTAGTGGGGAGCATGTGGTACGTGTTCTTTTGGTTTGTCGCTGCTTTCTTCATTGGTTTGAACCTGATTCGTAAATATTCTGCAGGCGTGATGCCACAAATGCAGCAAATGCAAATGGGGCAGATGAGTGCCGATCCTGCGCTGAGCAATAATTTACCTAAAATTTTTGCGGGTTTTTTATTGATGATTCCAGGATTAATTAGCGATGTTTTGGCATTGCTGGTGATGATTCCTGCCGTACAAAATGCCTTTAAAGCGGCAATGATGAAAGCCATGATGAAACGTCAGCAAGCCATGATGGATCAAATGATGGGTGGCATGATGGGCGATATGAATGGCATGGGCGGAGCAGGTCAAAACCCGTTTGCAGATTTAATGCGCCAAATGCAAGACATGCAAAATCAGCAGGGCGGTGGTCGTGATTCCAGTATTATTGACGGTGAAGCACGTGAAATTACCCCCGATGCGAAAAAAATTGAAATGAAAGATGTCAATCCACCTAAATAATATAGGTGATGCTTGAGATCAAACCGAATCGTGCTGATTCGGTTTTTTTTATGTGTGTTTTTGGGTAAATATTCAAATATTGAGAGGCCTATTTTAAAGCCTTATTTATTCTCTTGCTGCACAAGGTATAATCGGACTTTCAATTCTCCTAATGTATTTATGTCTTTGTTATTCACCATTTGTGCGCTGCATTTTGTGGCACAGCTTAGCCCAGGCCCAGATGTTTTATTAATTGCCAAAAGTGCAGCCAGCAATACCCGTCGTAATACCTTGCAGATTATTGCGGGCATTTCATCGGGGATTGTGGTGTGGGTAGTGCTGACCCTATTGGGTTTTACGGTTTTGGTGCAGCAGTTTCCTTGGATTCAGCAAGTCTTAATGCTGATTGGCGGTTTATTTCTTGCCAAAATGGGATGGGGCATGTTGTCGGGTGGTTGGCATAGTTGGCAGCAGCGTAAACAGTTTGATGATACTCAAGTGCAAATTCCAGCCGCAAAAAACTACTTTTTATTGGGTCTATTCACCAATTTATCTAATCCGAAAACCTTAATTTATTTTAGTAGTGTATTTGCTTTGGCGTTGAGTTCATCGGCAAGTGCATCTTTAAAAGCCCAATTGGCAGTGATTATTCCAATCCAAACTTTTGTGACATTTACATTATTTATGTTGCTACTTTCGACACCAAAAATGAAAAAGTTATATCAGCGTTCAGGCAGTTATATTGATATGGTCTCGGGCGGATTATTTTTATTATTTGCTGTGTGGTTGTGGTTAGATGCACTGCGTATGTTTTAAAACATAGGTTTTGATGCCAATTAGTTAGATGATTTGATGTTGTCCAAAGCCAAGTTTGACGATTTTTCATTCAGTATTTCGGTTGCAGTCGTGTTTTCAGTTTTATCTAAATGATTGGGCTGATAAGTACGGTTTGATTGCAAAGTTGCTTCGGTATTTTCCGAACCTTGGTATTTACGACTACGGTTGGCACGTTCTCGCAAGCCACCTTTTTTAATGAGTTGCACCACTTTAACTTTACTCCGTGTAATAAAAAAATATGTGCTGAAAGCCAAGCTTGAGTCTAAACTTCAAGTAATCGAGCATGCAGAATTTTAGCATGGCATACCTATTTTAGATGGATAAAGTGACTGTTTATTCAAAAATACGATTTGCGCGAATAGCAGAACTTTGACATTCTAATTCACAAGCGATTGTGTCTGCTCAATCATCCAAAGGATGCAGGCTACAAAGTGTCACAGTTGTTTAAACAAAATTACACTGCATCAGGGTAGATGGTGTAACAATAAAAACAAGAATTACAGTGAAGTAGGAGAATACCTATGCTGTATCATCAGTATCGTTGCGCATGTTGCAATCGGGTGGTGGAATCATCAGAAAAAGAATGTGGTACTTGTGGTTCACACAATATTCGTAGTCCTTATAGTTTCTGGTTATTCTGTATTTTGGCATGCTTGGCAGCAGCCGTTGTGTTTAAAGTCGTGCATGTATATTTGCAAGATCATCAAGAAGTACCTGTGCAACAATCGGTGCTTGAGGTGATTCGTACCCAATAAGTGCTACATCCAAGCTTAATGTTTATTTCGTCTATACAAGATTTCAAAAAATCCTGAGTCATTAAATGGCTCAGGATTTTATTCAACTGTTTTTTCAATATTGAAGAGACTCACCATTTTATTCTTCAATATGGATGAGCAATTTAAAAAGATTAGCGACTTAAGAAGTCAGCTTGGTTGATTGCAGACAGTGCAGCATTCACCTCAAAAATCTTGCCACGAATATCCTTCACGCCAAAACTTTCTAAACGTGCAGTGTGCATTTTTAAATAGCGTTCAGCATTGGCCGCATGATCAAACAGATAGATTCCACCTGCTTCCTGTGTTTGACCGTTCTCAGTCCAAATTTTCCAAAGCATGCCAGTTTCTAGGTTAATGCTTTCTGCAAGTTCACGGTACGCTTGGCTCATGCTTTCGCCAAATGGGCCTTCAGAAGGGAAATCGACTTGAAGAATAACCGCCATAATAAACTCCTACATCATTATCTTAGATGAGTATTTAAAAAATCTCAGGAATGATTCACTATAACATATTCGTATTTTGTATATTGTGGTTTGACAGCTAAATTTTAGGCATAAAAAAGCCCACCGAAGTGAGCTTGATAAAACTGAAAAGTTTTACATTACAGACCTGCAGAAGCTTTTAACGCCTCAACTTTGTCGGTTTTTTCCCATGTAAATGCAGTGTCAGAACCTTGACGACCAAAGTGGCCATAAGCTGCAGTCTGTTTATACATTGGTTGTAACAGGTTCAACATGTTGGTAATGCCGTATGGACGTAAATCGAAGTGTTCACGTACTAAAGCAATAATCAACTCATCTGCCACTTTTGCAGTGTTGAAGGTGTTGATTGAAATTGACGTTGGCTCTGCAACACCAATAGCATAAGACACCTGAATTTCACATTTGTCTGCCAAGCCAGCTGCCACAATATTCTTTGCAACATAACGACCTGCGTAAGCAGCAGAACGGTCAACTTTAGATGGGTCTTTACCAGAGAATGCACCGCCACCATGACGTGCCATGCCGCCGTAAGTATCGACAATGATTTTACGACCAGTTAAACCGCAGTCACCGACAGGGCCGCCAATCACAAACATACCTGTTGGGTTGATGTGGAATTTGGTGTCTGCATGGAACATTTCTGCAGGAATCACTTTTTTCACAATTTCTTCAATTACCGCTTCTTTAAGCTGAATTTGCGAAATTTCAGGATCGTGCTGAGTAGATAACACCACCGCGTCCAAACGTACAGGCACACCATTTTCATAAGCAAAAGTCACCTGACTTTTTGCATCTGGGCGTAACCACGGCAAAGCACCACTGCGACGTAATTCAGCTTGCTTTTCCATTAAGCGGTGTGCGTAAGAAATTGGGGCAGGCATTAATACATCAGTTTCACGGCTGGCGTAACCAAACATCAAACCTTGGTCACCTGCGCCTTGATCTTCAGGCTTTTGACGGTCTACACCTTGTGCAATTTCAGGTGATTGTTTACCAATCATGTTAATGACCGCACAGGTTGAACCATCAAAACCTAAGTCAGAATGATGGTAACCAATGCCATTTACGGTTTGACGAACAACGGCTTCAAAATCGACATTTGCAGTTGTTGTGATTTCACCTGCCAGTACAACCGCACCCGTTTTTACAAGCGTTTCACAAGCAACCCGCGCATAAGGGTCTTCTTTTAAGATTGCATCCAAAATGGCATCACTGATTTGGTCAGCCATTTTATCTGGATGGCCTTCGCTTACAGATTCCGAGGTAAATACAGCGTACTCGCGCATAAGTCCTATCACAGTTAAATTCAAAAGACGCAATATGTTACATCGAGTTAGACTTTAGGACTAGCGCATTACGACTAAATTGGCTGAATTTATTTCAATTCAATGACTTTTTATCGCATATCTTTAGCTAAAAAATAGATAAAGTATCGGTATGACTATATTGTGACTCAAAAATATTCATGTTGGCTAAAGTATGCTGTCATAATTTTAAACTAAGGAGCACCTTGTTTTTAAGTGGTGAATCATTTTTAAAAACAATATTGTAGATGGGTAATTTAAAGACTTTGAATTGACTTTATCTGCATCAAGCTGCATTTTCAAAAGCTGTTTTAAAATTTTGGACGATGGCTGTGATTCAATTTATTGTGTGAAAAGTGAATAAAATTCAAGATGTGTTAAAATCTGTCTATTATTTCTACAGAATACTGTTGTGTTTTAACTTGTTGCTAGGCATTTGATTGGAGTTGCTGCAAGAGCGACATCACAATTCCATCCTGCGTCTATAAATTGAAATATCTATACTTTAGAATTTTGCCAAGAATAGAGCTTAACACGGCAATTAGCTATTTTCTTGTTGTTATAAACGTGAAAACGTCTTTGAATTTGCACGAAAAATACCCTGAATGGGAATTAATGCGGAAATATTGTTGCATAGGCTTTACCCCTCAGGCGTTTTTTTGAGAGAATAGCGGCTGTTTTGAATTCTATTCATCTTCTTCTATTTAACGATTTTTTGTGGACTCTGACCTATGACGACCCCGCTTAACGAACGTCGTATTGCAAACGCAATTCGTGTATTGGCAATGGATGCTGTGCAAAAAGCAAATTCAGGACATCCAGGTGCACCGATGGGGATGGCAGATATTGCCGATGTGGTGTGGCGTGAATTTTTGAATCACAACCCAACCAATCCACAATGGGCAAACCGCGACCGTTTTGTATTGTCTAATGGTCATGGTTCAATGTTGCAATATGCGTTGTTGCATTTAACAGGTTATGATCTTTCAATCGAAGATTTAAAAGCGTTCCGTCAGTTACACTCTAAAACACCTGGCCACCCAGAATTGGGTTATGCACCAGGGATTGAAACCACCACTGGTCCACTCGGTCAGGGGATTGCAAATGCTGTTGGTTTTGCTTTAGCAGAAAAAACACTGGCTGCACAATTTAATAAAGAAGATATTCAGGTTGTAGACCATTTCACTTACTGTTTCTTGGGTGATGGTTGCTTAATGGAAGGTGTTTCACACGAAGCATGTTCATTGGCAGGTACTTTAGGTTTAGGCAAGCTGGTTGTTTATTATGATGACAACGGCATTTCTATTGATGGTGAAGTAGAAGGCTGGTTCTCTGACGATACCGAACAACGTTTCTTATCTTACGGCTGGCAAGTCTTAAAAGTTGATGGTCACGATGCCGATGCAATTCGTGCTGCAACGGTTGAAGCAAAAGCTGAAACGCAAAAACCGACTATTATTATTTGTAAAACTGTTATTGGTTTAGGTTCGCCAAACAAACAAGGTAAAGAAGACTGTCACGGTGCGCCATTAGGCCATGATGAAATCGCTTTGACGCGTCAAGCATTAGGCTGGACAGATGAAGCATTTGTTATTCCTGAAGATGTATATGCCGCTTGGGATGCTAAAGCGAAAGGTGCAGAAGCAGAAGCAGCATGGAATACAACTTTTGATGCCTATGCGGCAAAATATCCAACGGAAGCTGCAGAACTTAAACGCCGTTTAAGCGGTGAACTACCTGCAGAATTCATCGCGCAGGCAGATGCGTTTATTGCTGAAACCAATGCTAAAGCTGAAACTATTGCAACGCGTAAAGCCAGCCAAAATACTTTGCAAGCATTTGGCCCATTATTGCCTGAATTATTGGGTGGTTCTGCAGACTTGGCAGGTTCAAACTTAACCCTTTGGAAGGGTTGCCAAGGCGTTCAGGACAATGCAGCAGGGAACTACGTGCATTATGGCGTACGTGAGTTTGGTATGACTGCTATTGCAAATGGTGTAGCACTTCACGGTGGTTTCATTCCTTACGTTGCAACATTCTTAATGTTTATGGAATATGCGCGTAATGCCGTGCGTATGTCTGCATTAATGAAGCAACGTGTGATTCATGTGTATACCCACGACTCGATTGGTTTGGGTGAAGATGGTCCAACACACCAACCGATTGAACAAATTGCATCTTTACGTGGTACGCCAAACTTAAATACATGGCGTCCTGCAGATACCGTTGAAGCGGCTATTTCTTGGAAATCTGCATTAGTACGCAGCGAAGGTCCAACTGCTTTAATTTTCTCACGTCAAAACTTGCCATTCCAAACTCGTACTCAAGCGCAAATTGAGAACGTGGCAAAAGGTGGTTATGTCTTGGCTGAAGAAAAAGGTGAATTGAAAGCCATTATTATTGCAACAGGTTCAGAAGTGGGCTTGGCAATGGAAGCATACGCGCAGCTTGAAGGTGTACGTGTTGTGTCTATGCCGTGTGCAGAAGAATTTGTGAAGCAAGATGCAGCATATCGTGAAGCGGTATTGCCATCACATATTCGTGCACGTGTTGCGGTTGAAGCAGCGCATGTAGACTACTGGTGGAAGTTTGTCGGCTTAGACGGTAAAGTTATTGGTATGACAACTTATGGTGAATCTGCACCTGCAAAAGACTTGTATCAGTACTTTGGCATTACCACTGAAGCGGTTGTTGCTGCAGTAAAAGAATTAACAGCTTAATTTTTTAATCCAGTGTTTTTAAAGGCGTTCCTGCAAAGGGACGTCTTTTATTTTTGCATATTTGTTTGGTATTCGATGTGATGATCCAACAAATTTTGTCAGTGTAAGTCAGGTTTGTGAATAAACCTCTGTGTAATTGAGTGAGATGAGAAATGAGTTTGTACGAGCAAATTAATGATGAAGTCACTTTAATGGATGCGGGTGAGCAAAAGTGGATTGGACAAGATTTACCACTTGAAGCTATGGTGGCGGTAGAGTTGTTGTTACAGGATTTGGCTGAAGATCAGCAAATCAAAATTCGCCGTAAGAACCATGAAAAGCAATCAGGCTTAAAGCAGGTTGATCGTATTTTGATTGAGAAGCTTTAATCTATTGCGATGAATACGGTGCATTAAAAGGTGTATCGTCAAAAACAGCTTTATTCTATGCGTAGGGTAAAGCTTTTTTATTGCTGAAAAATAGTGTATAAAATAGCCTAAGCATAATATGAATTGTGCATAATTAGTAAAATGATTCGATGCAAAAATAATCAGGCAACATCAAAGCTTGCAGACAACTATATTAGATCGTCAATTTAAGCACATCGACATTGTAGCGTTAAGTGAAATCCAATTTGAGCAATGGCAACCACTTTGGCAGGGTTATCAGCAATTTTATCAGGTGCAATTAAGTGATGAGGTTACGCAAAATACGTGGTCAAAACTAATTAATCCACACAGTACGCATATTTATGGTTTTGCTGCCGTATATCAAACTCAAGTTGTCGCCATTGTGCATGTAATTGAACATGACAGTTGTTGGACGCTTAAACCTTATGCCTATTTGCAAGATTTATATACCTTGCCTGAGTACAGAGGGATGGGAATTGCTCAGCAGCTTATTCAGCAGGTGAATCAAACAGCGCAACAGCGTGAATGTGATCGGGTATATTGGCTGACTCATGAAGATAATTTACAGGCACGGCAGTTGTATGATCGTGTCGCAAAAAGAACAGGTTTTATTCAATATCGCAGCCCTGCAACAGCGATGTAAAACGCGCATGCATATTTTTACAAATTTATCGTTTCAGTCATGCAACATACTGTTTTATCTTTAATCCTGTATTTGCAGCAAAAATCTATAAACTAAACCTCATTGAAACGTATCAACACTTTTAGAGATGAACAATATGAACATGAAATCAATTGCTTTAGGTTTGGCTATCGCGTCTGCAGCAACAATGACAATGGCTAAACCAGTGGCTTATCAAATTGACCCAACGCATACTGCTACTGTATTTACTTGGGATCACTTCGGTTTTTCTACGCCATCAGGTAACTTCTCAGACATTCAAGGTACTATCAACATTGATGAGAAAAAACCTGCTAACTCATCTGTGAATGTGACGATTCCATTAAGTAGCATCAACACCAACGTAAAAGCTTTAGATGAGCACTTAATGGCAGCAGATTGGTTTGATGCAGCAAAATATCCAACCATTACTTTTAAAAGTACAAAAGTTGAAACTCAAGACAAGAAAAACTTTAAAATCACAGGTGATTTAACAGTTAAAGGTGTAACTAAGCCAGTGGTACTTGACGCAGTATTGAACAAACAAGGTCCACACCCAATGACTCAGGCAGCGACTGTTGGTTTTAATGCAACAACATCATTCAACCGTTCTGCATTTGGTATCGCAAGCTATGTACCAAACGTAGGTGATAAAATTACTGTCAACATCACTACAGAAGCGTCTGTAGCTGCTAAAAAATAAGTAGTAATGATTTGATCAAAAAGCATCATTTTAAAAATGGTGCTTTTTTATGTCTGTGATTTTTATCCATGATTTTAATGTCAGCAACTTGAGGTCTATGGCTTTAAAATCTGTTTGGATGAATGGCTTTTTTATTTTACTTTTTGTCCATTCGTATATCCAAAACATAAAAAATGCGAACCGAAGTTCGCATTTTCATTCATCATGTTAAGGTTGAATTAACCAACTTAGAAGAAGCCAGCAGGTTTAGTTGAGTAGCTCACCAACAAGTTCTTGGTTTGTTGATAATGTTCTAACATCATCTTGTGGTTTTCACGGCCAATACCTGATTTTTTATAACCACCGAAAGCGGCATGCGCAGGGTAGATGTGGTAACAGTTCGTCCAAACGCGACCCGCCTGAATAGCACGGCCTGCACGGTAAGAAGTGTGCGCAGAACGTGACCAAACACCTGCACCTAAACCGTAAATGGTGTCATTGGCAATTTTAATGGCTTCATCAAAGTCTTTAAATGTAGTCACAGAAAGCACTGGGCCGAAAATTTCTTCTTGGAAAATTTTCATGTCATTGGTGCCTTTGAAAATTGTCGGCTCAATATAGAAACCACTGCCAACTTCATGACGTTCACCGCCACCTGTTAAAACTTGCGCACCTTCGGCACGACCTGTCGCAATACAACCCAAGATTTTGTTTTGTTGTTCTTGCGATGCCTGCGCACCAATCATAGTTTCAGTATCAAGCGGGTGACCTGTTTTAATACGTTTAACACGTTCAATGGCTTTTTCAAGGAAACGGTCAGCAATACTTTCCTGTACGAGCGCACGTGATGGACAAGTACAAATTTCACCCTGATTCAGCGCAAACATAGCAAAGCCTTCGAGTGCTTTGTCTAAGTAGTCGTCATCTTGCGCCATAATATCTTCAAAGAAAATATTTGGAGATTTACCACCAAGCTCTAAAGTCACTGGAATGATGTTTTCAGTGGCGTATTGCATGATCAATTGACCGACCTGGGTTGAACCTGTGAATGCAATTTTGGCAATACGTGGATTGGTTGCCAATGGGCGACCCACTTCTACACCGTAACCATTGACTACGTTTAATACGCCTGCTGGCAATAAATCTTGAATCAGTTCGACCAAAACTAAAATACTAGCAGGGGTTTGCTCCGCAGGTTTAAGTACAATACAGTTACCCGCAGCCAAAGCAGGTGCAAGTTTCCATGTTGCCATTAAAATTGGGAAGTTCCATGGAATAATTTGCCCCACAACGCCCAACGGCTCATGAAAGTGATAGGCAATGGTATCTTCATCAATTTCAGAAATTCCGCCTTCTTGGGCACGAATACAGCCTGCAAAATAACGGAAATGGTCAATCGCCAATGGAATGTCGGCAGCCAATGTTTCCCGAACAGGCTTACCATTATCCCATGTTTCTGCCACTGCCAATAATTCTAGATTTTGTTCTAAACGATCTGCAATTTTAAGCAGAATGTTGGAGCGTGTGGTTGGAGATGAGCTGTTCCATTGTGCTTTGGCTTTATGGGCTGCATCTAAAGCCAGTTCAATGTCTTCTGCCGATGAGCGTGGGACTTTGGTAAATACTTTGCCATCTACAGGAGAGATATTTTCAAAGTATTCGCCTTTTACAGGGGCGACCCACTCGCCACCAATAAAGTTTTCGTATTGTGCTTTAAATTGAACTTTTGAACCGGGTTGATTGGGATCTACGTAACGCATAATTCTCTTCCTTTGATGGTTTTTTATAATCTGCCGTCATCTTTACCTTTTATCACAATCCTGTGTCTAAAATCAGGTTAAATTTACGGCTAAGGTATAAGGTACTTTAGTACGTTATTTGATTAGCATACCAATATAAGGTTGGAAAAAGGTTGGAAAAAGGTTGGAAAGTTGCAGGTTTACAAGCAGCGAACAAATCCTTACAAAAGTAAGCAGTACAATGGATGTAATGCCCACAGGATTGTGAGAATCAGTCATGATGAAAAAACAAGATCTATTGGAAAAAAAACTGCATATTGAACGGTTTAGACAAAGCAGTAGTTTATCGCCGCTGCATGCGCAGCAAATTCAGCAGAGTATTCTAAATTCTTGGCAACGCTCTGAAATTGCAGAAATTCCTGTAGATCGGCAGGCTGCTCCGTTAAATTCCAGTTTATCGCATCCGCAAGGCGGTTCGGCTTTACAGAGAGCTGTGCAAAATTGCGCAGAAGATTTAAAACATATCGCGCAGCAGTCCGACATGGTGGCAGCCGTGGGCGATGTGGGCAGTACGATTATTTGGACGGCAGCGAGCGCTCAAATGCGTAATGTGGCGGAACGAGTACATTTTGTAGAGGGTGGACAGTGGCGTGAAGAGTTGGTGGGTACCAATGCTTTGGCTTTGTCACTCAAAACTCAGCAAGCCAGTTGTGTGTTTTCCAGTGAACATTATATGTCATCGTTACATGACTGGGTTTGTTATGCCGCACCAATTTTAGACCCACATTCCAAACAAGTGTTGGGCGTGATTGATTTATCGACCACTTGGAAAAATCATAACAGTTTGGGTTTGTTGGCAGCAGAGCGCTGTGCTTCTTTAATTCAAAATGCGTTGCTGGAACAGCAAAAACAGCAGCTTTATATTCGCGCGTTTCGTGTGCCACAGGTGTTATTTAATGGCAAAGTGGTGGTGATGACACCGCGTCAAATTGAAATATTGGTGATTTTGGCACTTTGCCCACAAGGCATGAGTTTAGACACTTTACACCAAGCACTATATGGTGAGCGTAAAGTCAGCATGGGAACGCTAAAAGCTGAAATGTCGCAATTACGCGATATTTTAGGGGGGATGCTCGGCTCGCGTCCTTACCGAGTTTTGGCGCATATTGAAGCCGATTTTTTACAAGCTGAGCAGGCTTTAGATGCAGGTTATGTGCAGTCTGCCTTGCAAACGTGTGCAGGGGTATTTTTGGCGAAAACTGAAAGTCCATTTTTATGCGCATGGCGAGATTGTTTAGAATCACGCCTGAGTGATGCCATTTTTAATGCACAAGATACCGATGTATTGCTGAAACATTTGGCGCATAGCCCTGAAGCGATTGATGCGGTAGAGCGTTTAATTGAACTGATGCCAAAGCATCATCCTGCACATCAAATTTTATTAAAATACAAAGCCTAAATGACGAATCAAGTCTTTAGGCTTTCATTTCACTGTCCTTTAGTCTTACTGTTTTTTTTAGTTTTTACAGCCCTTTGCGGTTTAACCAGTCAAACAAGGACTGATACACTTCCGCGCGGACTTCTGGCGCAGAAAGCACCAAATCATGCACGCCATCTTCAATTTGGCAAAGCTGAATATCGCCATGCATGTGATGCCCATATTTTTGCATATCTGCAACATTTAAAATTACGTCAGTGCGTTGCGCAATCTCATTCCATTGGCGTGGATAACTACTTTGACTCGCATGCATAATTAAGGTGGGTACACCCAAATGCACACTGGCATGAATTTCTTTTTGCGCTTCATGAATTGCACGTACAAAACTTAATCGTACTTTAGGATAGCGTGGCTTTTTCCATTCCAAATTAAATAACCATTCACCATGATATTGCTTGTGTAGACTTGGTACATAAAATGGATTGAGGCGGCTTGGAAATTTCATTTCTGGCAGCAATTTGCCCAATTGGCTTAAGCGCGGAATACCGACTTTTTTCTCAATTTCGCTCATATTGAAATCATAAAAAGGGCTGTTACACCATAAACCACGAATCAGTGGATGATTGGGATGATGTGCTACATATAACGTGGTGATTAATCCACCTGTTGAATGTCCCGCCAAAATCACTGAGTCATGTTCTTCTGCGGCAATTTGCTCAAGTGCAGCGGAAATTTCTGCATCATATTCAGACAAGCTGCGCACGTTGTACCAATGCTGATGTGACAAATGCGAACGCCCGTATTTGCGCAAATCTAAGGCATAAAAGTCGTAGCCGTACTGATTAAACTGGTCTGCCATTTCAGTTTGAAAGAAATAGTCAATAAAACCATGAATATAAAGTACGGCTTTACGGGTTTCCTGTTCAGCTTTTTTGCGTACCAAGGTAGCAATCACTTTGCCTTCATAATCAGATGGAAAATCCAGCGTCATTTGTTGGTAATCGGCACCCAAAATATCGGGTTGATAGCTTGGTGTTGTTTTTTGTTTTTTACTTAACAGCATAAGGTGTTCGTCATCCATTTTATTTTGACTATATCCTTGATGAGCTGTGCGCATTTGTCAAATTGAATTATGCAAACCCTCTGCATCTAAATCGCTTTAGTTTTATGCTGCGAGTTCATTTTGTTCTGAACAGCAAAAAAAGCAGAACGCATCTGAGATGGTTCTGCCAAATGGAAGGATAAAAATAAAACAGCAAAAGAGGAAAATTGAAAAAAAGGATGGGAGATGCTGAGCAAATCTTGATTCACTCAGCAGGAGATTCAAATTACATCGCGGCTTTAAAAATTTCGACCACTTGTGCATGATTGGCTTTACGTGGGTTGGTGAGCATGCAGGCATCTTTTTGTGCATTTTCAGCCATAATCGCCAAGTCATCTTCTTTCACGCCTAACTCTGCTAAACCTGTTGGAATACCAATTGAGCTAGATAATTCACGAATTGCATCAATTGCGGCATAGGCGGCTTCTGTGGTGGTTAATCCGTCAGTATTGACTCCCATCAATTCTGCAATATCTGCATAACGCTCAGGGCAGGCAATCAGGTTAAATTCGCAAACATGCGGCAGTAAAATTGCATTACAGACGCCGTGCGGCAAGTTGTAGAAACCACCGAGTTGATGCGCCATGGCATGCACATAACCCAATGAGGCATTATTAAATGCCATACCAGCCAAATATTGCGCATAGCTCATGGCATCACGTGCTTCAATATTTTCACCATTTGCCACGGCAGGGCTAAGCCACTGGCTAATCATACGAATAGCTTTTTCAGCGCAGGCATCGGTAATAGGATTGGCTGCAGTTGAAACGTAGGCTTCTACAGCATGGGTTAAGGCATCCATGCCTGTTGCTGCGGTTAAACCTGCAGGTTTGGCAATCATGAGTTTTGGATCATCAATGGCGATGAGTGGTGTGCAGCGCCAATCGACAATTGCCATTTTAACGTGCGTGTCGGTATTGGTAATGATACAGAAACGGGTCATTTCCGATGCTGTACCTGCTGTGGTGTTAATGGCAATTAGTGGAGTCATTGGCACGGTACTTTTATCAATGCCTTCATAATCACGAATATGCCCACCACCTGCGGTAACTAAGCCAATGCCTTTGGCACAGTCGTGTGAAGAACCGCCACCTAAAGACACAATAAAGTCGCATTGATTGGCATTGTAGGCATCGACACCTTTATGTACGTTAATGTCGGTTGGGTTTGGCTCAGCACCTGCAAAGATATGGCTAGCAACGCCTGCTTCGGTGAGATAGCCTGCAATGGTATCGGCTACGCCAAATTTAAACAGTCCTTCATCTGTCACAATCAGGGCTTTTTTAGCACCTAAATTTTGCGCTCTTACGCCAATTTCTTTGGCACAACCAGGGCCGAAGAGAGACACACAAGGAATATAAAAACCGTTGGTTTGATCTGCAATATTTTTAAAAGCCATGCTCAGATTCCTTCTTGCATTGGGTATTGGAATAATGTGTTGTTATCGCGGTGTTGAACCGTGATTTGAGTATTCAATGCTTTGTGGTGAAATCCTACCTACCAAACACCAACCCTATTTTCTGAGTAAATAATGCAAACTAATCAATTGAAATTTATTTGTTTTTTAATGGGTTTTTATTTTTTCTGAAGTTGTGCGCAGGCTATAGGCAAGGGCTTAAATCTTGTTTATAGTGTTTTTGTATCTCTAATTTTAAGGTGTAGATACCGTTCACATAAATTTCAGGTGTAATTCAATTAATAAGTGGCTTAAGCTCGATTGAAGAATTGTCCACTTTTTGCAGATGGAAATAAAAAACAAAAAATAGGGATGTATCACGTGATGGGTCTAGTCGGTGCAATCAAATAAAAATAAGATGACACTTAGATAGACCGCACTTAAGCATGAGGAGCGTATATGCAGCCAATTTGCCAGCATAGCCAGTTGCATGCCGTTGCACAGCAATTGGTTCGTATTTCCAGTGTGGCCGCAGAAATCTATCAAGATCAAATGGATTTGGTTGGACATTTTACAGCACAAAATTTGTTTCGGATCGATCCTTTGCAGCATCGGGTTGAATTGCTAAACGGTCTATTTAGCCTTGAATTTTATCCGCCTAAATCTAACCCTAGTTTAATTCAGACGCAGTTTGAGTTTGCGGGGCTGCATCAAGAAGCGTTTGAAGATTTTTTTCTGCATGATTTACAGTTTCACACGGGCGATTTAAAGCCACAACACTCCTTATTTTTGCGTAATCAGGCGCAGCAATTACGACATCTGATTATGCAGCAAGCCTATATGTGGGTGGATGGTGCTGCACGTGTTCAACAGTTGCTGCTGCATTTAGATGGTGTACAGGCTCAGATTTTAGATCAAGCCTTGATTCAGTCTGATTATGCCCAACACGCTGTTTTTACAGGTGCTGTACAGCATGGTGCGGTCATTCCAGAGGAAACTTTGACTGCTTTATCTGCATTGTGTGCTTTAGAATTTATTGAGGGTGATACCTTTTTGCCTGTGCAAGCCTTAATGCACAGTTATGATGATTTTTGTTTTAGTGCAGCACAGTTTTTGCCTAAAGCCATGTATCGTATTTTGGCGGTGTCCTTTCCTGAGCGTTTTAATTTACAAGATTTAATTGACCATCAGGATGATATTCAGTTGTTGTATCGGCATGCCGAAGAACATGGTCATTTACTGGGTTTTGCCCGTTTAATGCACCGAGAAGTGTGGCAGCGTTCCGATGCATTGGCAAAACCGCATTTCTTAAAATCCTGTCCTTTAATTTGGCAAAAGAAGGTTGCCAAACTGCCGTTATTTGATTATCCACGAGCGGTGAACTGGCTGTTTAAACAGTCTGCACAAGTGTTGGATTGGCTCAGTTTAAATATGCAGCACACCAGTGTGCGGGTCGCAGTGACAGCGCTCAGTTTTGTCGATTGTAGTCAGGCACATCCACGGATTATTTTGGCAACTTTGCAATATTTTCAATATTCTGCGGCGCGTATGTTTATTCAAAGCTGTAATGTGTATGCGACACAGCAGGCGTGGTTTGCGCATGCACATAATGTCAGCCTAATGCCACATGGTGAAAAACAATCTGTAGATGATCCACGCGTTGCGATTAGTCCTTCCATTTTGTATTTGGATGAATGGATGAGTTTGCTAAAAACAGTGGCGCAGCAAGATGAGTATTTGGTGAAACATGTATTTAGACGTTTGAGTCGTGTCATGCAAAGTTATATGTTGTATTTACAGCAAATCACACAGGATTTACCACCCGCTTTGTTGGATTATATTCAGCCCGAGAGTCAGCAGCAGCGTGACTTTTATACGGTATTGCAGCGTTATCAGCTTCAACCCGATGATTTTAGGCAGCGTTTTTATTTACGGGCGCAGCATACGCGAGTTTCAGTGTTTGACAGTTATGTACGTGACTATTTACTGGAATATTTTGCAGCGCATACACATATTCCTAAGAGTCTGAGTTGGTTGGGGGTATTTCATCAGGCGGTGCGTTGGCATCAACAGGTCTACAAAGCAGAACTGATGGCCAAATTAAAAAAGGAAATTCAGTGCAGTGCATGGCAGGCCAAAAGCCCTATGCCAACGCTAAAATTTTCAGGCTGGTGCTTTGAGGAAATGATTCATTTAGACCGTATTATTGAAGAATCACAAAACTTTAAACACTGTTTGGCACTTAGCTATGCCAAGCTAATGAGTGAAGGGCAATATGTGGCTTTTCACATGGCATCGCCACATTATGCGCAGCAATTGACTCTGGGCTGTCATTTTCGGCAGGGGCAACTTGAATTTGATCAGTTGGAATATCCGAATAATCAAAAAGCGGAACAGTTACTGGTGACCATTGCAGAGCAGTTTATTGCATGGCTGAATCCACAATTGCAAGCTAAAGCATAAGACAACAGTTGTCGTATTCGCAGACTTGAGCCTTAACTTTTAGGCAAAAACTCGTTAGGCTATAGCCGTTCAGCAATGGTATAGGTCTTATGAAACAGGAAACTGCACTTAAACTTTTAAAAGCAGGCGAAAATGTCTTTTTAACAGGCTCTGCTGGTGCGGGTAAAACCTATACCCTGAATCAATACATCAATTATTTAAAAGCACGAAAAGTACCTGTAGCCATTACAGCATCTACAGGTATTGCTGCAACGCATATGAATGGCATGACCATTCACACGTGGGCAGGTATTGGTATTAAAGACTTTTTGTCCGATGCCGACCTAAAAAATATGAAAGAGCGCAAATATCTCAAAGAACATTTAGAAAATGCGCAAGTGTTGATTATTGATGAAATTTCGATGTTGCATGCCAAGCAACTGAATTTAGTCAATCAGGTTTTAAAATATTTTAAAGACAGTGATGAAGCCTTTGGCGGCATTCAGGTGATTGTTGCAGGAGATTTTTTCCAGTTACCGCCTGTAGGAAAAAACGATGAGCGCAATCGTGACAAGTTCTGTTTTATGTCAGAGGCGTGGGTCGAAGCTAAATTTCGAGTCTGTTATTTAACTGAGCAGCACCGTCAGGGCGACGATTATTTAAATGACATTCTCAATGCAATTCGTGCACAAAGTATTGATCATCAACATATTCAGGCTTTGGAGCACACCCGCCATCAAGATATTGGCGACACTTTCACACGTTTATATACGCACAATATGGACGTGGACAATATCAACTTTAAGCATCTGAATGAAATTGAAACTGAGAGCAAGCAGTTTGATGCCGTGTGTGATGGCAATGAAAAGTTGATTGAAACGCTGAAATCATCCGTACGTGCGCCTGAAATTTTAAATCTAAAAAAACATGCCAAAGTGATGTTTGTTAAAAACAACTTCGATATGGGCTATATCAACGGCAGTTTGGGCGAAGTGATTGGCTTTGAAGAAGATGACGATCACGGTATTTTGCCTAAAGTAAAATTGACCGATGGCACAGTATTACTGGTCGAGCCTGAAACTTGGTCGGTGGATAATGATGCAGGCAAAACCATTGCCAGTTTCCAGCAAATTCCGCTGCGTTTGGCATGGGCAATTACCATCCACAAATCACAAGGTATGACCTTAGAAGCGGCAGAAATCAATCTTAGCCATACTTTTGAAAAAGGGCAGGGTTATGTGGCGTTGTCACGATTAAAATCGTTAAGCGGTTTGCGTTTATTGGGATTTAATAGCCAAGCTTTGGAACTCGACAGTTTAGCGATTAAGGCTGACCGCCGTTTTCAGGAATTGTCTGAAGAAGCTGAAACGCACTATGAGCTGATGGATTTAACACCACAACATAATGCATTTATTCGTCACTGTGGTGGCACGTTGAACGAAACCGAAATTTTGCGCAATGAAAAGAAAATTGCCAAAGGTGAAAAAACCAATTATGCGACTGCCACGTTAGATGAAACCCGCGCTTTATTTGAAGAAGGTTATGATATTCAGGATATTGCAGTAGAGCGAGGTTTAACTCCTGCAACTATTATCAACCATTTGGCACGTTTGCAAAAAGAACAAAATCTGGATATTTCAGTGGCACATCCAGGTGAAGAAGTGGTGGAAGAGGTCCGTAAAATTTATAAGCGATTAATGAAGCGTCAAAATGCAGAGCACTTCAGCGATGATGGCGCAATTAAACTGCGCCCGATTGTTGAAGCGACTAGTCCACGCATGGGCTATGATCAGGTGCGTTTAGCATTGCTGTTTATTCAGTAGTTTAGTCATTTGGATAATGATGACTTATACTGCAATTCTGCATTAAAAATGCCCGCTTAACGTCACATAAAATACTATCGTTTTGAGAAAAACTTCGGTTAAACTGCCATCACTGTAAGCCTTAAAATATAATATTCGGTATGGCATTTACACCGTGGTACACATTTCGAAAATTTGTCTATAACAACTTACACGACGATGACTATGAAACATGGTTTAGTCGTTGCATTAACTATTTTTTAATTTTACTGATTTTAGGCAATGCCAGTGCGGTTATTTTAGAGTCGGTGAATGATGTCTATCTTGCCTATCAGGTATTTTTTGACCATTTTGAAAACTTTTCCATCGCAGTGTTTACGCTTGAATATTTGCTGCGGATTTGGAGTATTGCCGAAAAAGACCCGTTTATTTCGCCGTGGAAACAGCGTGTAAAATGGCTTACCAGCGGTGGGGCAATTATAGATTTGTTGGCGATTCTACCTGCTTATATTAACTTCTTTGTGCATCTAGATTTACGGTTCCTAAGAATTTTACGTTTGCTGCGTTTGTTAAAACTGACACGTTACTTTGTATCATTGCAAATTTTATTAAGAGTGATCGAACGGGAAAAAGGATCATTTCAGGCAGTCATTTTTATTCTCTCTATTATGATTGTGATGTCTGCCGCAGGTGTGTATGTGGTGGAAAGCAAGGCACAGCCTGAAGCCTTTAGCTCAATTCCCGCTTCGATGTGGTGGGCAGTGGTGACTTTAACCACAGTCGGTTATGGCGATGTCACACCAATTACCCCTTGGGGCAGAATTTTAGGTGCGTTAATTACGGTATTGGGTGTCGGCTTGGCAGCATTGCCTGCAGGTATTTTAGCCACAGGTTTAGCCAACGAACTTGAACAACGTAAGCAGCATTTAGGGTTGAAATTTAGAGAGCTATTGCAAAATAGTGAGATTGATCTGTTAAATGATCAAGAAAAAATTGAAGATTTACGCAAACAAGTCGGTTTAACCACTGAGCAAACCCAAGATATTTTATTGCAGTTAATTCGTGAGCGTCGTGAAGAAGAGCTGCGTTTAGAACAGGAGCCTTATAAATACTGCCCACATTGTGGAGAGAAGTTGTCGGAGTAAGCGAGGCTTGGGTTAAGAATTTCAATTCTAGTTTGGCTCTGCACGTTGGAAGCCTAAAACATGCTTGCTGAAAGCCATATTATTTTTATGGAATTGTATTGATTTCGTAGTAAATATCATCGAATAAAAACTAAGATGAAGAAAACTCATTATTTACATGCTAAGATTAAATTAATTCATTATTAAATTGAATCATGTTTGGCTTTGTTTCTTATTTTGCAAAATAAAAATGCGACCTAGGTCTAAACATGCAGTCAATAACTTGAAAAACTAGGAACAAGCAATGCTTGAAATTCGCCACTTAAAAACGCTATCAGCCCTGCGTGAACATGGTTCTTTGGTTGCTGCCGCCAATGATTTATGTCTGACGCCATCTGCCATTTCTCATCAACTCAAAGAACTAGATCATTGGTATGGCGTAGAAGTGGTGAACCGTCGTAGTCGCCCTGTGACATTTTCCAATGTCGGACAGCGTTTATTGAAACTGGCGGATGATGTCCTGCCACAAATTCAAATCACCCAAACTGATATTACCCGCATTGTGCATGGTCAAACGGGGCGAATTATTTTTTCTTCGGAATGTCATAGTTGCTTTGACTGGTTGATGCCGCTGCTGAATCAATATCGTCAGCAATACCCTGATGTAGATTTAGATTTTGCTTCAGGTTTTGAAGCCAATCCGCATGAATTATTGCAAAACGCAGAATTTGATTTATTGATTACCGCAGACCCGATTGCCTTAAAAGGTATCGAATATTTTCCAATTTTTGAATATGAATCGCGTTTGGTGTTGTCAAATACTCATCCTTTAGTACGTGCCGAGCGCATTACCGTACAGGAGTTGGCAGAAGAAACCCTGATTACCTATCCTGTCGATAAACACCGTTTAGATATTATGTCTAAGCTATTCATTCCAGCCAATATTCAGCCAAAAGCTATTCGTACTACAGATTTAACCCAAATGTTGATTCAACTGGTGGCGAGTGGGCGAGGGATTGGCGCATTGCCAGATTGGGTGGTGAATGAATATGAGCAAAAAGGCTGGGTAACTTCACGTCGTTTAGACTGCGTTGCTGCGGGAGGATTACGCCGTACCTTGTATGCGGGTTATCGTAGCGAAGAAAAAGAAAAGTGCTATTTTGAAGGCTTTTTGAAGCAATTAGAGAAATTTTCCCAAAAACGCACGCAGTATTATTCAAGTTAAAAATCGTACGATCAGCATCGTAAAGAGAATGCTAATTTATCGCTAAAAACACTAAGCTCATCTAAATCTCCACTAAAAACAGTGAGATGTTCTTGCTAAGCTTGCCTTGCGAAAATTAAGGGAGAGCGCAGTGAGTTCGGTACGTTGGCTGACAAAGGATTTGTGGATTGTTGCTGCGGGTTTTATGGCAGCAATGCATATTGGCAAGTTGCCACCGACTGTACCCATCCTACAAGCTGAACTCGGAATTAGTTTGGTTCAGGCAGGTTTTTTGCTGTCTTTGGTACAAGCTGCGGGCATGTCTTTGGCGTTGTTGCTAGGCAGTTATACCGCAAAAATTGGCTTAAAACGCTGTGTACTTTTGGGTTTGTCTTTATTGGCAGGTGCAAGTTTTGTTGGTGGTTTTGTACATAGCTTTTCCGCACTATTAAGTCTGCGTGTAATTGAAGGTTTTGGCTTTTTACTGATTACACTCAGCGGCCCTGCATTTATTCGTCAACTGGTTGCAGTGGAGCAGTTGCCTGCCAAAATGGGGCTGTGGAGTGCCTATATGGGCGGTGGGATGGGTATTGGTTTACTAAGTACGCCGTTTTTACTGCCCATCTTGGATTGGCAAGGCGTGTGGATGTGTTTGGGATTGTTATCCTTTGCGCTCGCAATCATCATTTATAAAGCCGTACCAAGTGTGCAGATCAGCACGCAAGCCATTGCCATCTTTGAACTGATTAAAAGCACTTTGAGCCATCCACCCGCATGGATATTGGCTTTGGTTTTTGGTGTTTATGCAGGGCAGTGGTTCAGTTTGGTGGGTTTTTTGCCGACCATTTATCAGCAATATCAAATATCTTTACAAACCGCAGGTGTGCTCACAGCTATGGTTGCAATGGCAAATGCGGTGGGTACATTTGTATGTGGGTTGTTATTACAGCGTGGGCTGAGAGCGCAAGTGTTGATGCAAATGGGTTTTGCGGTATTGATGCTATGCGCACTGAGTTTTTATATTTTGCGTGATGTTTTACCATTCATTGTGCAGTTTTTATTGGTCATCCATTTCTCTTTATTTGGTGGTTTAGTCGCAGCTGTGGTATTTGCGCAAGTACTTAATTTTGCACCACAACCGATTGCGATTAGTACCACCGTAGGTTTGGTGTTGCAGTGCTCGGCAATTTCACAATTTTTATTGCCGCCTGTGGTCGCAGCTATCGTATCTGCCACAGGAACATGGCTTTGGGTTGGTATTTTAATGGCCGTTTTATCTGCAATGGGAATGATATTAACATCTATCTTGTTTCGCAAAGTGGCTTAGATTTGGATGGTTTTTATTGAAATTGGTTGATACAAGACGATGAATTCAAGCAAAACCATCTAAACCAAGCGTCCCTAAATCTATGTTAAGAATAGCCAATAAACAAGGTGAGAATTCCTGCTGCAATCAGTGGTCCCACAGGCACGCCACGTAGCACAGCAACACCTGCGACTGTACCAATCAATAAGCCTGCGACCACATCAGGCTGATTGGTCATGAGCTTGACACCACGCCCGCCTAACCATGCCACAAAAACACCAATTGCAATCGCAAGTAAAGATTTCCAACTCAGGAAAGATTTTAGAATTGCTTCGCCTGGAAGTTTGCCACTGGCAATGGGTGTCAGTACGCCAATGGTGAGAATGATAATGCCCAGATTTAAGCCATGCTGCTGCAATAGTGGGAAAAATTCACTTAGCGGCGTAATTCTAAAAACAATCAGTACTGCTGCGGCAATGGTCACAGCCGTATTTTGGCTAAAAATACCGCATGCGAGTAGAACGATCAGCACCATCAGGTTAAGGTCTAATTGAGAGAGCATGGTGATCCATAAAAGGGGAAATAAATTGGAAAAGTGCAGTTATTGTAACTGTTTTGAACTACAAGCGGGCAAGGTACGCAATGTGTTCAGAATTTACGGTGTATTTGGTTTAGAATAGCAGCAAATATATTTATACTTTTTATCATTAGGTCGCTCATCATGTTGTTGGAAAAAATGTTGCAATCACAAGGCTTTGGATCACGTAAACATTGCCAACAACTCATTAAAAATGGTGCAGTCACCATTATGGGCGAAACCCAAACCAATCCTAAATTCGCGATAAAAATTGCGCCTGAAACGGTTTTGCAATTTTCGGTGTATGGGGAAAATTATCAATATCGTGAAAAGGTCTATATCGCCTTACATAAACCACAAGGCTATGAGTGTTCGCATCAGGCGACCCATCATTTTAGTGTGTTTGACTTGTTTGATGATGTATTGCTGAATCGTGGTTTGCAGTGTGTTGGACGCTTAGATCAGGACACCACAGGGCTGTTATTGCTGACGGATGATGGACAGTTTTTACAAGCATTGACCCATCCTAAAAAGCATGTGGCAAAAGTGTATGCTATGCACACCGCAGACCCGATTAATGCAACACAAATCCAGCAACTTGAGCAGGGTGTCGCATTGCGCAATGAATCAGGGACATTTGCTGCAACAGAGGTACAACAGCTTGCTGAACATGAATTGCAGATGACCATTCATCAAGGTGTTTATCACCAAGTTAAACGTATGCTGGCAGCAGTGGGCAATAAAGTAGAACAATTACATCGTCAGCAAGTTGGTGCATTAAACTTGACTGATTTGGCTTTAGATGTGGGTGAATGGATGTATTTAAGCCCTGAACATGTCGAGTTGGCAAAAAGCCGTATGGAATAACATGAGTTTAGCTGAGCTTTCATCAATAGCTTATGAGCAATGGCTTGGGCTAGGTTAAATTTAAATCCATTGTCTAACTCTGCAATCGTCAGATCAGATGACTATTTTAAAAAGCAGTGATAGGTTTGAAATTCATCATCTTTGACAAAACCCATCTTTTCATACAATTGGTGGGATTGGTAATTACTTTTCTGTGTTTCAAGGCTAATCCGTAGCGCATTTTCATGTCGTGCAAATAAAATTGCAGTATCAATGAGCTGTTTGGCCGAACCTTGTCGTCTAAAAACAGGGGTGACATAAACGTCATCTAAAATATAGTAGGTCGAGCAGGCAACCGAAGAAAAGCCTAAATAAAGTAATACAAATCCAGTGATTTTTTGATCTTTGATATGAATGAAAATCACACTTTCCTGATTTTCAAAACGCTGTTTTAAGAATGCTGCTGAAAGGCTTAAATTCGAGGATGCACCATAAAACTGACGATACTCATCGAACAATACAGCAAGCTGGTCTAAGTCTTCTAAAGTGGCACGTCTTACAATCATTACGATACTCCATGCTTTTTTATTGTCCTTGCATGAAGCATAGCTAAGTTTTTAAAGTAAATTTTTAAAGAATTGTTTAAAAATGCAACACTGTTAATTTTTGTCAGTTTCACCCAAAATTGCATTGAGTTCATCAAACAAGTCTAGATGTTCATCATCCAGTTCAAAATCTTCAACACTATTATTGCCAGTTACAGATGCTTCATTGCTTGGGGTTGCATCCACTAGCGTTGCTTTTTGCTCTTGTTTTAATTTGCGTAACTTAATCAATTGTTCCAGATTAATATTCTGATTTTCAATTGAAAAGGGAATTGATTTAGTCAGCACGACTTGCTTAAAAAACAAACGTACCGCTTGCGCAGGCGTAATCCCCAACTGTTTAAACACAGCAAAGGCTTGTTTTTTCTCTTGAGAGTCCAAGCGTACTTGATAGACTTCAGTTTTTCTCATAATTTTTAATAGAAGGAAGTAGATTTAAATTTTAGCAATATTGTAAACAATTCATTTGTAATTTCAATATGACTACAACGAAAATCCACTATTTTGTAATGACAAACATATTACAATGTCAATTCTTGCTGTGCGCTAAAGTGGAATTGTTGCTGGCTAATCGGGTCAAAAAAACTTAAATGCTTGGCAAGCAATTGTAGCGGTGCAGAAAAATCATCTGCTTGTTTGTGCTGTAAAATGGGATAAAACGGGTCGTTCTTAATCGCAATACCTAAGCTATTTAAATGCACACGCAGTTGGTGCTGCTTGCCTGTTGTAGGCTTTAATTCATATTTTGCCCATGTTTGATTATGTTCAAGCAAACGAATTTCTGTTTCGCTGTTAGGTGTGCCTGCCACGACGTGCATCAAATAAAAAGGTTCACCTTTTTCCATGCGTAATTGCACAGTACATGGTAGTGACAAATTAGCTTGATAAGGCGCAATGGCATGGTAGGTTTTTTGCACCTGACGTTCTGCAAATAATTGCTGATACACCGCCCGAGTTTCTGGTTGTTTGGAAAACAGCACCACACCCGCAGTTTCGCGGTCTAAACGATGAATAGGTGTGAGCTGCTCATTCTGTGTTTGTTTTTTTAAGCGTACTAATAGGGTTTCTTGTACATATTGCCCTGTAGGGCTCATGGTCAAAAAATGTGGTTTATCTACAACCAATAAGTGTTCATTTTCAAATAAAACTTGATGCTGAAAAGGCACGGCAACTTCATGCGCTAAAAAACGATAATAAAAAATATCCTGATGTGCGCTATAAGGTGTATCTAAATCTAAACGCTTGCCTTCGGCATCATAAACCAGACCATCCTCAAAGCGTTGCAGCCATTCCTGTGCAGAAATATGGGCAAACTGGGCACATAAATAACGAAAAATTGATTCAGGCTGTGTGCTTAATTTGGGTAAATGCAATTTGCTGGCGCTCACACCATCTAGCATGGGTGGAACAAAGGTGTTGGGATGAGTCGACTTCATCTGCAAATTGCTCATATTCAGGTGGGAGAGTTTCTTTTTCATCATATTGAAAATAGCCTAAGCAGTTTGGGTGCTAAGCTTAATAATCTTGATTCATTGCCTTGTCTAAACTTGTTATAAATTGTCCACATTTACACAGTTTTATCCATCAGTACATAGGCTTTAAAGCAGTGCGATGCTATCATAATTGGTCTTTTGAATCATGTCGTGAGCGTTATGCAGTATTCATTTAATTTGGCTTTAAATAATGAGCAAGATACCCAAAATCTGGCGCAGGTTTTGGCAACGCATTTTCGGTCGGGTGTGATTTATTTAATTGGTGATTTAGGCGCAGGAAAAACCACTTTATCGCGTTATTTTCTACAGCATTTGGGGCATCAGGGCGCGGTTAAAAGCCCGACTTACACCTTGGTGGAACCTTATCAAATACAAGGACAAGATATTTTTCATTTTGATTTATATCGTTTAAATGATCCTTATGAATTAGAGCTGATGGGCATTCGTGATTATTTAGAAACCCCAAATGCCTTGTTTTTATTTGAATGGCCATCAAAAGGTGGCGATGAAATTCCGCCCGCAGACCTGATCATTGAAATTAAAAAATCGGAAGATGAATTAAGCCGTACTGCAACGCTAAGTTCGTCTTCGGTTGCATTACAACAAGCTTTGGAGCAACAATTTAATCATGCCTAATGATGTGTTAAATCTACGTCGGATCCACACGCTTGAACCTGCCTTAGCCAACCAAATTGCTGCAGGTGAGGTGATTGAACGTCCTGCCTCTGTGGTCAAAGAACTACTAGAAAACTCCATTGATGCAGGTGCAACCGAGCTAATTATTCGGGTGGCACAAGGCGGCAGTACACTCATTGAAATTATTGATAATGGTCGTGGCATTCATGCTGAAGATTTGCCTTTGGCGGTGACTCGTCACGCGACCAGTAAAATTCAAACGGCTGATGATTTACATGCTATTGTCAGTTTAGGCTTTCGTGGTGAAGCACTGGCATCAATTGCAGCAGTATCGCGTTTGACTTTGGTCAGCAGCCAAACTGAAGATGGTGTTGGTTATCAGGTTGAAGTCAATGGCACTGCCTTTGACCATCAAGATATTCAGGCCGTTGCTGCACAAAAAGGCACCCATATTCGGGTGCAGGATTTATTTTTTAATGTGCCTGCACGACGTAAGTTCCTGAAAAAAGCAGGTACAGAATTTGGACATATTGAAGAAATTGTCCGTCGTTTGGCGCTGACACATTTTGATATTCGTTTTGTTTTGGAACACAACGACAGCATTAAACTGAATTTACCCATTGCAGACAGTGGCGAATTGCGTTTTCAGCGCGTGCAGCAACTTTTAGGACGAAACTTTGTCGAAAATGCCTATTGGATTGATGCTGATAGTGTCACCATGCGCTTATCGGGTTGGTTGGGGCATCCTTCCGATGCACGTTCACAAGCCGATTTACAGTATGTGTATGTGAATGGACGTATTGTAAAAGACAAGACCATCTCCCATGCTTTGCGTATGGCATACGAAGGTATTTTGCATGGACATCAACATGCTGCATATTTGCTATTTTTAGAAGTAGAACCTGAAAATATTGATGTCAATGTGCATCCGACCAAGCATGAAATTCGCTTTTTAAATCAGCGAGAAGTTCATGAGTTTGTAAGACATTACGCCAAAGAAACCTTAGCGCAATTTCAAACTGCAACTGCAGATTTAGCTACAGCCATGAAAGCCGATCCTATCGAACAAGCTGCGCCTTATGTGGTGCAACCGCGTTATCAGGAACAATTTTTACTGCACAAACATGCCGAGGCAAATCCTTACAATTCCGCTGACGATGCAGTAGATGCGTACACGATGCAGCCTGCTTCACAAGCGGGAAGTGAGTTACTTACCGATTTTAATCAGAGTCAGCCGCAGACAGTTCAATATAACCGACCTGTGCAGAGTAATTATCAAGGTTCGCAACAGCTCAACAATGCTTTAAAAAGCTATCTCGCGCCTTTACGTGATCTAGATCAAGACTCAGCCAATCTTACGCAAACAAACACAACACCTGCGGTGGATGAGCATCCGCTCGGCATTGCAATTGCGCAATTGCATGGTATTTACATTCTGGCGCAAAACAGTGAAGGCTTGATTATTGTAGATATGCATGCCGCCCATGAACGAATTGTGTTGCAACAGATGAAAGCCGCTTGGGATAAACCTGAGTTTTGGACTTCGCAGCAATTGCTGATCCCCAAAGTTATCAGCATTAGCCGCATGCAAGCCATGCGGGTGGATGATTTAAAAGAACAATTGGCACGACTGGGCTTGGAAATAGACCAATATGGCGATGAACAGGTCATTGTGCGCGGTGTGCCCGCGATTTTGCATAAGGCAGATTTTGCCGAATTAATTCCTGAATTACTTGATGATTTAGACCCAAATGATGAAGCGCAGGCGTTACTGCAAAAGCGTGATCATATTTTGGCGGGAATGGCATGTCATAGTGCAGTACGTGCACATCGGATGTTAAGTCTTTCTGAAATGAATGCCTTATTGCGTCAAATGGAACAAACCGAATTTGCTAGCCAATGTAATCATGGTCGCCCGACTTGGCGTGCCTTTCCATTGGCACAACTAGATAAACTTTTTGCTCGAGGAGAGTAGCGTTACATGTCAAATCAATTGCCGGTCATCAATTTAATGGGACCAACTGCAAGCGGTAAAACTGCTTTGGCATGTGAGCTGTATGAAATGGGGCATTTTGAGCTGATTTCAGTCGATTCTGCGCTAGTTTATCGAGATATGGATATTGGTACAGCCAAACCAACTAAAGCGGAACAGGCGCGTTATCCGCATCATTTGATTGATATTATCAGCCCGCTTGAAGTTTATTCTGCTGCACAGTTTGTGGAAGATGCTTGTGCCTTAATTGATGATATGCACGCGCGTGGCAAAACCCCAATTTTAGTGGGTGGAACCATGCTGTATTTTAAAGCTTTGCTTGAAGGACTATCTTCCAATTTACCCAGTGCCAATTACGACGTCCGTGCAGAAATTGAAGATAAAGCTGCACGCGAAGGTTGGGAAGCGGTCTATGCAGAGTTGTGTGCAGTAGATGCACTGGCGGGTGAAAAATTTAAGGTATCAGATAAACAACGTATTATTCGTGCACTAGAAGTTTATAAATTAACAGGAACGCCAATTACCCAGCTTCAGGCGGAACAACCCAAAAATGTACCATATCGTTACACTTTTCATAACCACGCCTTGATGCCTGATCGGGTAGAATTACATCAGCGTATTCAAAAACGCTTAGAGATTATGTGGGAAATGGGTTTTTTGAATGAGGTGCGACATCTTATTGAAAATTACGATTTAGATGCTAATTTACCCTCTATGCGTTCAGTTGGCTATCGTCAAGCTTTAGAGTTTTTGCAAAACGGTGATGAAAGTCGCGAAAAAATGCAGGAAATGGAGGATAAGGCGCTATTCGCGACACGACAACTCGCGAAACGTCAATATACTTGGCTCAGATCGTTGCAAGAATCGCATAAATTTCACACATATTTTACGATAAAGCAGGCTCAAGAAGACTTGCGAAACTGTTACGGATAAAGCAAAATTTACCTACTGTCTTTTTTATAATTTTTAATTGAAAAATAGAGATAGTTTTTGCGCTGATTTTTAATTATTTTTGGAGTTATAACATGTCTAAAGGTCAAACTTTACAAGATCCGTTCTTGAATTCTCTCCGTAAAGAACGTATTCCTGTTTCTATCTTCCTTGTGAACGGTATTAAGCTACAAGGCCATATTGAATCTTTTGACCAGTATGTTGTTTTATTAAAAAATACGGTAAGCCAAATGGTTTACAAACATGCAATTTCTACAGTTGTTCCTGCACGTAATCCACGTCCTGCTGGTGCACCTGCTGGTGGTCAAGGCGCTGGCTTTGGCGGTCAAGGCGGTGGCTTCGGTGGTCAAGGTGGTGGCTTTGGTGGTCAAGGCGGCTTCGGTGGTCAAGGTGGTGGCTTTGGTGGTCAAGGTGGCGGTTTCGGTAGTCAAGGTGGCTTTGGTGGTCAAGGCGGTGGTTTCGGTGGTCAAGGCGGCGGCTTCGGTGGTCAAGGTGGCTTCGGTGGTCAAGGTGGCTTCGGTGGCGGTCAAGCAACTGGCGGTTTTGACAACGATTCTAAATTTGAAGAATCTTCAGAAGACGATAACAACCGTTAATTGATCTTCTTAAAAAACCTCTCGAAATGAGAGGTTTTTTTATGTCTATGGTTTTTTTATCAAAGTCGTATTTTGGTAGTGGCTAAGATGAAGTGCATATGGTAAAAAAGCATAAAAAACCAGTGTTGCTACACTGGTTTTAATTTTGGAAATAGCAGAAAACTTAAGCTTAGTTTTTCTTGCGGTCTAAGCTTGGGTCTTTAATTTCTACAAAAGCATTGTTACGTGTTTCACGTAACCAGCTATCCAATTCAGTATCAAACTGGCGTTCACCTAGTATTTGACGTGCCATACGTTCTTGGTATTCACGAGTCATATCTTGCTGGCGTGTATCGGTCACTTGCAGTACATGCCAACCAAACTGGGTTTGGAATGGTGCGCTAATTTCACCTTTTGCAGTATTTTTCATTTGATTTTCAAATTCTGGCACCATCACGCCAGGATTCACCCAGCCTAGACTGCCGCCATCACGTGCAGAGCCAGCGTCATTAGAGAACGTCGCTGCTAAGGTTGCAAAGTCTTCACCCGCTTTTAAACGGTTGTGAATACTGTCAATCATGTGTTTCGCATTTTCAGGGCTTACGACTTCACTTGGCTGAATCAAGATATGTCGAGTTTGATATTGTGGAACTAGTGCACGTTGCTCAGTACTTTTGCGCTCCAGTAATTTTACGACATGAATACCATCACGGACTTCAATCAGTTCACTGGTTTGCCCCACATCTAATGGCGTAATACGTGCAGCAAGTTCCGCGGGAATATCGGTCAAGTTACGTAAACCCATGTCTGCAGACTGAACGGTTACACCATTGCCTGTATATTTTTTACTAATGGCTTGAATGTCATTGTTCTGCGCCAATTCAGCTTTGACTTGTTGCGCAACTTGTGCGGCATTTTCTGCTCCAGAAACACGCACATGCAAAATATGTACTTGATTGCCTAAGGCAGCCTGACCTTGTGGTGTTTTCAGGAAATTATCAACATCTTGGTCGCTAATTTGAATACGTGACATTACGACTTGCTGACGTAAGCGATTCATTGCCAAATCTTCAGCAATACGGTTACGTAAAAACGCATAACTGCCTGGTGCAGATTTATCTAATTTTTGCTGAAAAGTTTCTAGGCTGTTTGCGCCATTTTGCTGTGCAACTTTTAACACAGCTTCATTCAGGGATTTTTCATCAGCTTTAATGTTATAGCGTTTTACTTGTTCTAATTGAGCCTGACGTACAATTAATTGCTCTAAGGCTTGTTGTTCTAAAATTTGTTGAGGTGGAACAGGGCGCTTTTGCATTTCAAGCTGTTGCTTAAGTTCAACCACGCTTTGCGCTAAATCACTTTTTAAAATGACACTATTGTCAACTACAGCCACAATTTGATCATTCGCAGCGGCAAATGCAGGCAGGCTAACAGCCATGCTCAGTGCCAAGGTAGATGCTTTTAAAAATCGTTTTAACTGTACTGTCTTCATTAACGTTGTGTCCAAGATTGATTAATTTTATTAAAACCTAAAATACGGTTTTCAAGCAAAGAAGCAAGTTTATTATTGAAACTGCCTAAACCTTTTAAATTTAGCTCTGCCATAATGGCACGTTTTGGTTTAACACCTGCATCTGTCACATCGTCCAAGTCGTTATAGTAAGAGCGACCATAGACTGAAATACCCCAGCAGCATGATTCGTAATTTACACCCAGTAAATACTCACGTGCCACACTGTTATCTAAGTCATATTGTGCGTGACCTAAAATACGCCAGTTGTTGTGAATGGGTTGAATGAATGATGCAACCACTTGATCATAATGGTCTTGGCGGTTTGGAATATAACGACGGTTAATATAGCCAAAGTTATATAAGTTACCCTGATCGCCAGCGTAAAGCAGATTTACATTACGCTGAGCATTGTCGCCATTAGACATCCAAGCAGCATTGGCACCCACACTGAGGTTTTGACTTAGCTGACTGGTTAAGCTCACAATTGGCCCAGTACGGTTTTCCGTATTAAATTCGTCTTCGGTATTATCCAACGTGACACGACGATCTTCAAAGTAAAAACTTTGACCAATTCCTGCTCTAAGGCGTTCTAAACCAATTTCATCAAACAGGCTATAGCTTAAGCCTAAAGATAAGAAATTATTATCTTCTAAACGGTCATGTCCATAGAAACGGTTTGGACTGAATAATTGATCATAATTGATTGATGCTGTTGCAGAATCAAAGTTAGGGTGATCATTTTGATTTTTATACGGTGCATAGGCATAGAATGCACGTGGCGTAATCGTTTGTAGGAAGCGACCATTTTTTTCAAAGGTAATCCCTGTGTCCAATGTAAATTGTGGCACAGTGACAGATTCACTTTCACTAGATGAGTTATATTGATTCAACGCATTTCGAGTGTCTTTGTCATAGAAGGTGTTAATGTTGCGTAAAGACACTTCTGGAATAACAAATGACCACGGATTGCGGTAGTTATAACGCACTGCAAAGTCGTTATAAATACGGGTGCCGCTTGGTTCGCCTACATCTAATGCACCAATGTCTTTTTTGAAGTAAGCCGTGTCGTTATTAAACTCGACTTGGAAACCTTGAGGATTACCTGTTTTATAATTCAACAAGAATTGTGGTAAACGTGCATAAGGGCGTTTTTCATAGGCAATAGATTGATCCAGCGTTTGGAAATCTTCAACTTTGAGCTGAGCTTTTAAGCCAGGAATACCATTGCGATAGTTAAGTTCCCAAGCACGACGTAAATTAAGATCGGTTTTGGAGTTCGGGTTGTTATTTAAATCGGCAAAGTAGTCTTTGTCCGATGCATAGTTATATTCTAGGTTGGTTGAAAATTGCTCGTTAATTTGCCAGCCGTGTAAAAAATGTAGATCTTTACGGTCTTGATCAACATATTTGGCATCCGATGCTAAATAACCGCCCCAAATTTTACCTGAACCAAAAATTTCAGTTAAATAACGGAATTCACCTTCTAGCATCGCGCCACGATCGGCAATATAACGCGGGCTAACGGTTGCATCAAAATTCGGTGCAAGGTTTAAATACACAGGCACAGACAGCTCGACACCACCATCATTGGTAAAGCCAAAACTAGGCGTCAAAATACCTGTGGTACGGCGGTCATCAATTGGGAAATTGAAGTAGGGTACAGCTAAAACTGGTACATTTTTCACATACAATTTGGTGCCGCGTGTTTCACCGCGTCCCGTTTCCTGATTCAGCTTAATTTCATTGGCTTGAATTTTCCAGGTTGGCGCTTGCTCGGGTGGGCAGGTGCTGTAGGTGGCGTTATTGAGTACCATGGTATTGGTTGAGGTACGTGCAATTTTTTCTGCCATGCCATGCGCATGCTGTTTTTCAGCAATATAAAAACTGTTATTTAAATCGCCTTGCTGATTTTTAAGGTTGTAGTTAATTTCATCACTTTGCGCAAGTAAACCAGCTTGTGCCATTTGTACACGACCTTCGGCTTTGGCAAAGGTTTGGGTTTGATCAATGGTAATTTTATCGGCGCGAATTTGACGGCCTTGCTGGTCAATCAGGACATTGCCTTCCAAGACGGAATCGCCATTTGGGTCATAGTGACCATAATCGGCAGTAACGGTAGAGGTCGCTTCTGCAGCATCTACGGCAACGGTGCTTGAGCTGATTGGCGTTAGCCATGCACCTTCACAATAGGCAGAACTTTGAGTGTGCCCAAATTGTTGTTGTGCTTCAGGTGCAGCTTTATCAACATAATATTGCTCAAAGAACTGCTGCCCAGGATAAGCTTCCTGAATGGTGTGTTTAAGCTGCTGGTTATTGAGATTTGTGACAGATGAAGTCTGATCTGTGGTCTGCGCATAGCTGGAAACAGAGTGACCACATAACAGAGTTAAGACCGCAGTCGCTAAAGGATTAAATTTAAACTGATGCTTCATTTATCTCATCAACCAAGAATGCTTAATCGCAATTAATTATTGTCGCATCATAGAGAAAAAGCGCAGAAGTAGCTACACTTAGCACTTTAAAAACTCAGCCTGTATTAGAATTTATTGCAAATGAATACACAACGCGAACAATTGATACAAACATGGATAACATCTGTACTTGGTTCAGATCAATTTGAAACTCATTTTTTAGCAGGCGATGCAAGTTTTCGTCGTTACGCACGAATCAAGTTGAATAATAAAACATTTATGCTCATGGATGCACCACCAGAAAAAGAAGATTGTGGTCCTTTTGTGACGATTGATGAATTTTTTGCTGCCCATGGCGTGCGCGTGCCAAAAATTGTAGCCAAAGACCTGACACAAGGCTTTTTGTTGCTTGAAGATTTTGGTGATGTCTTATTATCTACCTTGCTGAATGATCAGACTGTAGATGACTACTATGCGCAGTGTTTTAAGCAGTTAATTCAATTACAAGATATTGATGGTACGGCACATTTCCCTGAATATTCCTATGACAAACTCATCAGTGAAATGGAGTTACTCACCGATTGGTTATTGCCTGCCTTACAGATTCAGCCAACGGCTGAAGAAAGTGCATTAATTAAACGTACATTTGCAATTTTGGCCAATGCCGCTTTGGCTCAGCCACAAGTGATTGTGCATCGCGATTTTCATAGTCGTAACTTAATGAAAATTAATGATGATACCGAGCTAGGTGTAATCGATTTTCAGGATGCAGTGATTGGTGCAGACACCTATGACCTGATTTCAATTACGCGTGATGCTTATGTACAGTGGAATGCTGAGCGTGTGTATCGCTGGTTTAAAATGTTTTATGACTTGTTGCCGGCAGCATCTAAGCAAGACCGTGATTTTGAACAATTTAAAAAAGATGCCGATATGATGGCGATTCAGCGTCATATCAAAATTTTAGGTATTTTTGTGCGTTTATTTGAGCGTGATGGTAAATCGGGTTATCTCAAGGATTTACCGCGCGTAATGTGGTATTTACTTGAAGAAAGTAAACCTTATCCAGAATTACAACCATTTATGCACTTTATTCACACGACAGTAATGCCAAAATTTACAGCCAAATATGGTCAGTATGAGGTGGTTGCCTAAATGAAAGCCATGATTCTTGCTGCAGGCATGGGTAATCGTATGCGTCCTTTAACGTTGCATACACCTAAGCCATTATTGGAAGTCGGTGGTAAGCCTTTAATTGTGTGGCACATCGAAAAATTACAAAAGATGGGTGTGCAGGAAATTGTCATCAATACGGCATGGTTGGGTGAAAAACTTGCAGATGCTTTGGGTGATGGTTCGCAATTTGGTGTGAAAATTTTGTGGTCGCATGAAGGCGAAGGCTTAGAAACTGCAGGTGGCATCATCAATGCGTTGCCATTATTGGGCAATGAACCTTTTATATTGGTGAATGGCGATGTTTGGACCACCATGGATTTTGCGCCACTATTAAATGTGCAGCTTCAAGACGACTTGGCACATTTGGTTTTGGTGGAAAACCCTGTGCAGCATCCGCAAGGTGATTTCACTTTGGCTGCAAACAAAGCCTATACTTTTGAGCAAGCACGCTCAGGTGAAAATCTGACTTATAGTGGCGTGGCGGTGATGCATCCGCAAATGTTTAACGGTTTGGAATCGGGCAAACGTCCGCTTGCGCCATTGCTCAAACAAGCCATGCAGCAAGAAAAAATTTCTGCACAGAAATTGCAGGGTGTTTGGGTGGATGTTGGCACTCCTGAACGATTAAATACGCTAGATCAACAAATTCAGCAGGGTGTGTACGCTTAAGTGCATATTCACTAAGCATTCGCCCCTATGACTGCAACTATAAATCGGTATACTTCCATTAACTTTTTCGAGATGTGAATTGTGATGCATTCGTTTTTTCAGGAACTCAAGCAAGGTAGTCAGGCTTTAGGTTTAGAGCTCAGTGATGAGGCTTTAAATTTATTACTCAAATACCAAGATGCTTTGGTGCTATGGAACAAAGCGTACAACCTCACTGCAATTCGTGACCCGAAAGAAATGCTAGTGAAGCATTTGCTAGATAGTCTGAGCATCCTCAAAGATTTGCCTGCAGGTCGTTTACTGGATATTGGTACTGGCGGTGGTATGCCGGGCATGATTATTGCCTTGTGTCAGCCTGAGCGCGATTGCGTGTTATTGGACTCGAATGGTAAAAAGATTCGTTTCTTAAAACAGTTTATTGCCGATTTAAAACTGAAAAACGTCGTGGCAGTTCAGACCCGTGTTGAAAATGAAGACAGCATCCGCGAGTTAGGTCAGTTTGATGTAATTACCAGTCGTGCTTTTGCATCTTTAACTGACTTTGTAGCCGCGTCAAAACCATTTATGCATGAGCAAAGTATTATTGCATCTATGAAAGGTTTGATTCCTGCCGATGAAGTAGAGGCATTGAAAGATGAATTCAGCTGTGAAATTATCGAGCTTAAAGTTCCGCGCTTAGACGAACAACGTCATTTACTTTTATTAAAACGTATCTAATTTTCAAAGGACTGGGGTGATCATGGCACAAATTATTGCGATTGCGAACCAAAAAGGTGGTGTCGGAAAAACCACAACCGCAGTAAATTTGGCAGCATCTTTGGCTGTTTTGAAAAAGCGCATTTTATTGGTCGATATGGACTCACAAGGCAATGCCACCATGGGTTCAGGCATTCAAAAAAATGATTTGCTGTATTCAGTGACCGATGTATTGTTGGGCGAAGTGCCGATTGAAACTGCAATTAGCAAGGCAGAAGTTGGTTATAAAGTTTTGGGTGCCAATCGTGATTTGGCTGGGGTTGAATTGGTGATTGCTGAGCAAGAGGGGCGTGAGTTTATTTTGCGCAATGCCTTGCAAGAAGTTGCCAAAGACTTTGATTATATTATTGTCGACTGTGCACCAAGTTTAAGCTTAATTACAGTAAACGCTTTAGCAGCAGTGCAAAGTGTAATCATTCCAATGCAGTGCGAATATTATGCACTTGAAGGTTTGGCTGACCTGACGCAAACCATTGACCGTATTCAACAAGCACTCAATCCTGATTTAGAAATTATTGGTGTATTACGCACCATGTATGATGCGCGCAATGCCTTAACCCGTGACGTGTCTGAAGAATTATCGCACTATTTTGGTAAAAAATTATACGATACCGTGATTCCGCGTAATGTACGCTTGGCAGAAGCACCTGCACACGGTTTACCCGTCATTTATTTTGAAAAAAGCTCGAAGGGTGCAGTTGCCTACCTGAATTTAGCAGCTGAAATGTTGAAAAAAAGCAAAGTGAAAAAAGGAAGTAAAGCATGACCACAAAAAAACGCGGATTAGCCAAAGGTCGTGGTTTGGATGCCTTATTGGGGTCAATCCAGAAAGAAAAATTACAACTTGAAGTGCAATCTTTAGATCATGGTCAGCTCAAACAAATTGATGTCAATTTATTAAAACGTGGTGAATATCAACCGCGTCGTTTTATTCAAGAACAAGATTTGCAGGAACTGGCGGCATCTATTGAAAAACATGGTGTAATGCAGCCAATTGTGATTCGTCCTATTGATGACGAACTACATCCTTATGAAATTATTGCAGGTGAACGTCGCTGGCGTGCTGCACAGTTGGCTGGTTTAACTGAAATTCCAGCAATTGTGCGTGATTTGACCGATCAGGTCGCGATTGCTTTGGCATTAATTGAAAACATTCAGCGCCAAGATCTTAATCCGATTGATCAGGCAATGGCGCTGCAACGCTTTCACGATGAGTTTGGCTTGAGTCATCAAGAAATTGCCGAAACAGTAGGTAAAGCACGTACCACGGTCAGTAATTTATTGCGTTTACTCACTTTGGCTGAGCCTGTTAAAGAGTTGATGCAGCAAGGCTTGCTAGATATGGGTCATGCACGTGCTATTTTAACTTTGAAAGCTAAAGATCAGCTCAAAGTCGCGCAGCATGTAATTGAAAAGAATTTATCGGTACGTCAAACCGAACAGTTGGTACGTGACTTTAATGCGCCAAAACAAGAAAAGCCGAAAACGGCTATTGCGCCTGATATTCAACAACTCACGCAACGTCTTTCTGAGCGTTTTAGTGCAGATGTTAAAATTGATTATAACAAGCAAGGTAAGGGCAAATTGACCATCAGTTATCACTCTCTGGAAGAGCTGGATGGTATTTTAAATATTTGCCTGTCCGATTAATTTTAATTCGTATTTTATTGGGGAAAAGCGAATGTGGGAATTGGTAAAAGCAGGTGGCTGGCTGATGCTGCCGTTGGTATTGTGCTCGGTATTTACCGTTGCAATTACCATTGAGCGTTTTATGCGTTTAAAGAGAGCAGGTATTTTGCCCAATGCGTTGTTGCTCAACCGCGGGCAAAGTTTAGCGACTGTGTTGCAACAACTGAATCAAAGTGCCAACTTAAAAAACAGTACATTAGGCCGTATTTTTGAGGCGGGTGCGCGTAACAAACAACAATCAGAACACTATGCGCGTGCACAAATGGAAGCGACAGCTTCACAAGAAATTGGTTATTTAGAAAAAAATATCAACTTCTTGGGTACGCTCAGTGCAGTTGCGCCATTATTGGGTTTATTGGGTACAGTGCTTGGGATTATTGAATCATTTTTAGTGATTGATGTGGGTGCAAGTAATCCAACCTTAATGATTCCAGGGATTTCTAAAGCCTTAATTACCACTGCTGCAGGTATGTTAATTGCAATTCCAGCCTTATTTGCCTATCGTTATTTTCAGCGTTTGGTGCAAGAATATACTGCTGAGTTAGAGCAGCAAGCGACTTTGTTTCACGCAGGATTATTTCATCAGAGTCAACCTCATCAGCTTGATGCGGATGTGCAAGATGTGAAAAAAGTAAGCTAAGGTGAGTTTATGAAATTCAAACGCTCGCAAGTTGAAGATATTCATATTAACCTGACCCCAATGATTGACTGTTTGCTGTTCATCTTGGTGTTTTTGTTGCTTTCGACCACATTTAACCAATTTAGCCGTATGAATTTAACTTTGCCAGATGCGCAAGGCGTACCACCAAAATCTTATGAACATAAAATTGAAGTCGTGGTAGATTCTTCAGGGCATTATTCTGTCAATGGTCAGGCACTTTCGACTAAGGAAGTGGCAGATTTAAGCACAGCAATTAAACAAATTTCTCAAGATCGACGTGATTTAATGTTTATCATTGCTGCAGATGCCAAAGCCACTCATCAAGATGTGATTCGAGTGATGGATGTCGCAGGACAACTTGGTTTCGTCAACATCAATATCAGTACGAAAGTCCCAACTCGAGGTTATTAGTGAAGAAGGATTTACAGGTCTATCGCCGTCTTCTGAGATATTTGCTCCCATTTTGGGGCTTGGCAATCTTGGTGATTATCGGTTTCGCCATTAATGCAGCCACAGAAGTATCTGTTGCAAAACTCTTGGAAAAAATTATTAATGCCATTCAGGAGCGTGACCAATCTTTCACCACACTATTTCCGCTATTAGTCATTGCACTGATGTTTTTCCGTGGTTTGGGAACTTTTATTGGCGGTTACTATACCGCAGTGATTTCACGTAATTTGGTATTCAATATCCGTCAGGAAGTCTTTGCTAAATTGCTGCGTTTACCTGCACAGTATTACTTAGATAATACCAGTGGGCACATTACTGCCAAAATTATGTATAACGTAGAGCAGTTGACCGCTGCATCTACAGAATCGCTGCGTACATTGGTACAACAGGGTTTGATTACACTCGGCTTGCTCGGCTATTTGCTGTATACCAACTGGCGTTTGACCCTCTGTATTTTGGTATTTGGCCCATTAATTGGCTTGCTGATTCGTAAAGCTGCAAAACGCATGCGTCGTTTATCTATTCAAGTACAAGACACCATGGGGGATGTAAACCACGTGGTGCAAGAAACGGTGAATGGTAATTTGGTCGTCAAAGGTTTTGGTGGTCAGACCTATGAACAAAGCCGATTTAAAGAAAACTCTTTAGAAAACCTGCGTCGTGGTTTAAAGATGGTGGCAGTGCAGCAATTGAACAGCCCTGTGGTGCAGTTCATTATGTCCATTGCTTTGGCAATTATTATCTGGATTGCCTTACGCCCAGAAATTCTACGTGATATTTCAGCAGGCGAGTTTGTAGCCTACATTACTGCCGCAGGTATGTTGAGCAAACCAATTAAAGCCCTTACCGATATTAATGAAAAATTACAACGCGGTTTGGCAGCAGCGCATTCGGTTTTTGAATTGCTCGATATGCCTGAAGAAGACAATCACGGGACGCTTACACCAGACCTAAAAGGCAATTTGCAATTTAAAAATGTGAATTTGGTGTATTCCGATGGACACCATGCCATTCATGATTTCAATCTAGATGTCAAAGCAGGCGAGACAGTGGCTTTGGTCGGTCGTTCAGGTGCGGGTAAAACCTCATTGGTCAATCTGTTGGTACGTTTTCAGGAAGTATCTTCAGGGCAAATTTTGTTTGATCAGCATGATATTCGTGACATTGAGCTGAATAGCCTGCGTTCACAAATTGCTATGGTCAATCAGCAAGTGGTATTGTTTAACCGTACAGTGCGTGAAAATATTGCCTATGGTCAGCTTGAAGGTGCGAGTGATGAAGCAGTGATTGCTGCAGCCAAAGCGGCTTATGCACATGACTTTATTATGGCTTTACCGCAAGGCTACGACACAGCATTAGGTGCGCAAGGTTTGAATTTGTCGGGTGGTCAGCGACAGCGTATTGCCATTGCACGTGCAATCTTGAAAAATGCACCGATTTTAATTTTAGATGAAGCCACCAGTGCTTTAGACAATGAATCTGAATACTTTATTCAACGTGCATTTGATGCGGCCATGCAAGACCGTACCACCATTGTCATTGCACACCGTTTATCTACCATTGAAAATGCTGACCGTATTGTGGTGATGGATCAGGGGCGTATTTTAGAACAAGGAACTCATCAGGAACTCATAGCGCAAAAAGGCGCGTACTTCCAGTTGCATCAACGTAACTTCGAGGAACATTAACTCATGGCTTTGGCACAATTTATTCAGGACGCTTGGCAGCAACAGGCCAAATGGCTGGTTGTGCTTAGACCCTTGTCTTTATTGTACCGTGGTGTGAGTTTGCTCAATCAAAATTTATATCGTTCAGGTATTAAAACCGCTTATACCGCGCCCGTACCTGTGATGGTGATTGGCAATATTACTGTGGGTGGCAGCGGCAAAACCCCTTTGCTGATTCACTTGGTCAAATATCTACAAAGTTTAGATGTTCGTGTTGGCGTGATTAGCCGTGGTTATGGCGGAAAAGGCCCATTTCCAGCCTATGTCAGCATTGACGCTAATGTTGACGTAGTGGGCGATGAACCGACTTTGATTGTGCAATCTACAGGCGTACCGATGGCTGTGGGGCCAAATCGTCAAAAAAGTATTGAATTGTTACTTGCACAGCATGAATTGGATTTAATTATTAGTGATGATGGTTTGCAGCATTTGGCTTTAAACCGTCAATTGGAATGGATTGTTTTAGATAATAATCGTGGTTTGGGTAACGAGAAAATATTGCCCGAAGGTTATTTGCGTGAACCAAAATCTCGATTAGAGCATGCCACGGTGATTGAACATGCAGCGCAACCGAGTTCTGAATTAAATATGCATTTGGCCGTTGCAGCGCCATACTTATTGCATCCCGCACAAGAATTAATTTTTGATCCGACCCAAAATTTTTATGCTGTCGTGGGCATTGGCTTTCCTGAGCGGTTTTATAAAACTTTAGAGTCGATGGGTGTGACCCAATTTCAATGCCATGAGTTTCCAGACCACCATGACTATGAAATTACCGATTTGCAGTTTGAAGATTCGCAACCGATTATTACCACAGAAAAAGATGCAGTAAAGTTATTGCCTCTGTTAAAACAATATCCAGATTTTCAGCGTGAAATTTGGGTTGTACCTGTAGATGCAGTATTGTCATCGGCCTGCTATGTCACCTTACATCAACAATTGAAACAATTGGGTTTAAACCTGCCTGAAAGACCATGATAAGGAAAATTATGAAGCACATTGTTATCCCTGCACGTTATGCTAGTTCACGCCTGCCAGGCAAACCTTTACTGGAAATTCATGGTCGTGCCATGATTTTACGTGTGGTTGATCAGGCAAAAAAAGTGGCAGGTTTTGATGACTTGTGTGTGGCGACCGATGATGCTCGTATTGCAGAATTATGCCGTGCCGAAGGTGTAGATGTAGTGCTGACTTCGGCAGACCATCCATCAGGTACAGATCGTTTAAGTGAAGTGGCGCGCATTAAAGGTTGGGATAAAAACGATATTATCGTCAATGTGCAGGGCGATGAGCCACTTTTGCCTGCGCAATTGGTGCAACAAGTGGCGCAGTTGTTAGAAGCTCAACCTGAATGCTCGATGTCTACGCTATGTGAGCCGATTCAGCAACTAGATGAATTTACTCGCGACAGCATTGTTAAAGTGGTCATGTCTAAACACAATCAGGCTTTGTATTTTAGCCGTGCCACGATTCCTTATGACCGCGATGGTGCAAAAGCAGCGACACCACAATTGCATGCACATGCTTATCGTCATTTAGGCTTGTATGCGTACCGTGTGGAATTGCTACAAGAATATGTGACTTGGGAAATGGGAACATTGGAAAAGCTGGAAAGCCTAGAGCAATTGCGTGTATTGGAAAATGGACATCGTATTGCCATTGCAGTTGCAGAAGCCAATTTACCACCGGGTGTAGATACCCAAGCAGACTTAGACCGTTTGAATGCAATGGATATTGCGCATTTTGAGTAAGTGAAATACCTACCATGCAACGTGATGTAATTGGACAAGTATATCCATGGCAGCAACAAGTTTGGGAAAACCTGACAGGGCGATTTCCCAAAATGGGGCATGGTTTGTTATTTTTTGGCAAACAGGGTTGTGGTAAAGAAGCCTTCGCACAGCAATTTGTGGCTTGGATTTTGTGCCAGCAGCGTGATGTGCAATCACAGCCTTGTGGTGAATGTAGTAGTTGTCAGTGGTTAAAATCAGATACACATCCAAATTATGTCTATATCAGCACCGATGAAGAGAATAAAAAGCAAAACGCGAAAATTAAGATCGAGAAGATCCGTGATTTATTACCTTTTGTCCAGCAAACGGTAGATGGCTGGCGGGTGATTGTGATTGAACCTGCTGAAGCCTTAAATATTGCATCTTCCAATGCGTTGTTGAAAACCCTCGAAGAACCGGGTGATCGCATCGTGATTATTTTGCTGGCAGATCATTATCTTAAATTGCCTGCAACCATTCGCAGTCGTTTACAGCACTTTGCTTTAGACCGGATTGATGCTGCACAGGCTACGGCATATTTGCAGCAACATTTACCTGATGTAGATGCGGAAAAGCAGCAATTATTGATGAATTTATCTAATCAAATGCCGTTGCAGGCTTTACAGTTGGCTCAGGTGGAATGGCTAGAACAGCGTACAGATTTTCTCAAAGACTGGTATAAACTGGTGACGCAAAAAAATATGCCGCTGGCAATCGCAACCAAGTGGAACAAGGCGCTGAGCTTTACTGATTTTAGTCAGATGTTTGAATACTTGTTGTGTGATTTAATTTGTGTCAAGCTAAATCAAAGCATTAAAAATTTGGATTTAAGCACCGCTTTGCAGCATTTGGCTGAACAATATGACTTGGAAAGTCTGTTTGGTTTATATGCAGAATTACAGCAAGCCAAGCCAATGCTTGAGCAAAACGTGCAAAGTAATCTGGTGCTTGATCAGCTATGTATTAAGTTAATGAATATTTAAGGGGAACATGATGCAACCACGTATGGGCGGTATTATTCAGGCCAATATTCCTGATGTCGAAACGCTATATTTAAGTTATATGCCATACGTTGTGGGTGGTGGCTTATTTGTACCCTCAAAACAACCTGTAAAAATGGGTGAAGAAATCTTCGTACTTGCAACTTTGCCTGAACAATCACAAAAAATTCCACTTACAGGAAAAGTCATCTGGATTTCGCAAAAGCAAAATGGCATTAAATTGCAGGGCTTTGGCATTCAACTGAGCGGTGAAAAAGGCGTTTATTACAAATCTGAAGCCGAAAGAATCCTTGCGGGGCTTAAGTCTGACAACCGTAACAGTTACACTATGTAGGTTGTTTGCTTTTAGGAAAAAATCGTGTTTGTAGATACACATTGTCATTTAACGATGCTGGATTTAAGCCCTTATGATGGTGACTTAGACGCAGCAATTGCTCAGGCACGCCTAGCGGGGGTGTCTAAAATTATGGGTATCTCTGTCGATTTAGACGATCATATTGCATTGTCAAAAATTGCAGCACGTCATGCCGATGTCGGTTATAGCGTGGGTGTGCATCCTTGTGAAAACGCTGAAAATATGGCACGCGCCACCACCGAGCAACTGATTGCTTTGGCACAAGCAGACAAAGTCTGGGCTTTGGGCGAAACAGGTCTAGATTATTTTCACAGTACCGATTTTGTCGCAGAGCAAAAAGCCTGTTTTGCACGGCATATTCATGCGTCACAAGCTGTAAAAAAACCTGTGGTGGTACATACCCGTGCTGCTAAGCAAGATACGGTAGATATTATCCGTGCAGAAAAATCGACACATGGTGTATTACATTGCTTTACTGAAGACTGGGCAACCGCCAAAGCGGTGTTAGATTGCGGTTATTATGTGTCGTTTTCAGGCATTGTTTCCTTTAAAAATGCACAAGATTTACGTGATGTGGCTAAGCAAGTACCTTTAGACCGTGTCTTAATTGAAACTGATAGTCCATATTTGGCACCTGTGCCATATCGCGGTAAGACAAATGAGCCAAAATACGTTCCGTATGTAGCCAAAGCCCTAAGTGATGTATATGATAAGTCCTTAGAGGAAATGGCTTTCATAACAACACAAAACTTTGAAAACCTGCTCAAAGGACATTAATTTGCATAGTGGAATGATGCAAAAATTTAATGTTCTGGTGATATTAAAAATTTCCATTGATTGAATAGTGAAAAGAGAGTTTATCGGGTGAAGATGGATCGTCAGGCTCAGTTTCGAGCAAGAGAAACGTTAATTTTCCAAGTGGCAGAGCAGTTGCTTTTGGAAAATGGTGAAGCAGGAATGACCCTTGATGCTTTGGCAGCAGAACTGGATTTGGCCAAAGGTACTCTATATAAACACTTTCAAAGTAAAGATGAACTATATATGTTGCTTATTATTCGTAATGAGCGCATGTTGCTAGAAATGATTAAAGATGCGGAAAAACAGTTTCCTGAACATCTAGCATTTTTTATGCTGCATCACTTACATCATCCTGAACGTACTGTGCTTTTTCATCAAATTGAAGAACGCCTTTCTACAACGGGTGTTGGCATTGGCTTGTTGTTTAGTGAACTATATCAGGTTCGTAAAAGCCGATTACGCATCATTATCCGTATGACTGAACAATATTTGGAATCTATTAATAGTCACATGGAAGTGCGTGATTATCTGGCTTCAATTTGGGCACTTACGCATGGTGCGGCAGCCATTTTAAACTCAAGTTTCTATCAGCGTTATTTAGGTTCCCGGGATACTTTACGTGTGGCCTATATCGATCAAGCGTTGGCGATGCCCAAACAAGCACAATCTTTCGAGCAATTGAATTAATACGCTATGAACACACCACTATCTTCGGTTCGCGGTTTTACGCTCATTGAATTGATGGTGGTGATAGTCATTATGGCGATTATGGCATCGCTGGTTTTAATGAATATCGGTGGTGTTGATCAGCGTAAAGCCATGCAGGCGCGGGAAGTGTTTTTATTGGATTTGCGTAAACTGAATCGTGAAGCCAATGATCAAGCGCGTATTTTTGCACTCAATTTGCATCAAGCAACCGATGTTTCACCTGCGCGATATGATGTACTGGAATATCAGCCTTATGCTTCAGAACAACAATTAACCCTGCAAAATAATCAAAAATGGCAAAACTATGGCGAATTTAAAAGCAGAACGTTGCCTGAACAAGTTTCTATCCAAATTTTATCTTTAGAACAAAGCTATCCGAATGCTAACAATAGTGAGTTGCTGCAAGGTAATGCACCCGCACTGATTTGGCTGGGCAATGGTGAAGCCAAACCTGTGCGTATTCAGTTCTATTTAGAACAGCGTCCTGTAGGTGCGGAAATAGAGGTCGATCATTTAGGAAAAATCCATGAAAGCTAAAGGATTTACACTACTTGAAGTTATGGTGGCTTTGGCAATTTTTGCAACAGTAGCTATGGCAATGACCAAAGTGGCGATGCAATATACCCAATCCACCGCCAATGCAATTTTAAGAACCAAAGCACAATTTGTGGCTTTGAATGAAGTGGCATTGATGGAAATGAATCGGCAATGGTTAAGTGGAACAGAGTCAAAGCAAGTGACACAACAGGGCGAAACATGGCAAATTGACAAGTCCACACAGCCAACCATTAGTCCGAATGTGCAACGTGTCGATCTTCAAATCAGTTTATATAATCAAGACACAGGACAAGTTGAAGCAGGAGTGACTTCTTTGGTGTTTTTTAATGCCCGTGAGCAGCAATCATGAGTACAAAGAAAGGCTTCACTTTAGTTGAGTTGCTAGTCGCTATTGCAATTTTTGCAGTGCTGTCTGCTTTGGGTTGGAAAGTATTTGATTATCTCGCCAAAGTCAAAGATCGCAATGCGATGCATGAAGCCAATCTAGAACAGTTGCAAGAAAGCTATCAACAAATATTACGTGACACGATGCAGGCTGTTCCATTAACGGCCAATGTCAAAGGGCAGCAACAACCTGCTTTGGTTTTACAAAATGGACGTTTTAATTTCAGTAAAACAGGGGTGACCGATCCTTTGCAGCAGAGTATTTCACCCCATGAGCGTGTTGAATATCAATATCGTGCCGATGAAAAAAAATTGTATCGTTTAAAATATCGTAATTTGCATCAAACGGGCAATGATCAGCCTGAGTCGAGCGTGATGTTGGATGAAGTCGAAGCCTTTGAGATTATGGTTTTGAATCCAAATGAATTGAGCAGTTGGCCTGAAAGCAGTGTCGATTCGCAGCAAACTGAACAATTAAGGCTACTCCCGAAAGGAATAAAAATAAATTTAACCGTGCGTGACGTGCAATACGAATGGATATTTAGCTTATTGCAGACTGATTTTTTAAAGAAGAAAGACAATTAAAGGCACAGTGGCAATGTATTCAAAATCGACTCAGCGCTTAGGTAGCATCATCAAATCACAACAAGGCATCGCCTTGATTACGATTTTGATGTTGGTTGCCTTAGCTACGATTTTGGCAGCGACCATTGCCAAGCGGCAAATGTACACCAGTGAAAATACCGCCTATTTGATGCGTCAAAATCAGGCATTGTTATATGCCAAAAGTGCTGAAGTATTTTTTGCAGAATTACTGCAAGATGATGCTGAAAATGCAGGCCAAGTTGATCACTTACAAGAGAACTGGGCAAAACCGATGCCGCCATTTCCAGTCGAAGATGGTTATGTATCGGGCGTGCTGCAAGATGAGTCAGGGAAATTTAATTTAAATAGTTTGCTGACAACCGAAGATCAAGTAAACGAAAAAGCAAAAAAATATTTTGAAAAATTATTGCAGCGTGTTGGGCTACCTGCGCAATTAAGTGAAGCTGTGATTGATTGGCAAGATGCAGATGATGAACCGAGTGGTGCTATGGGTGCAGAGTCGAGTTATTACCAAGGTTTGCCAATTCCTTATTTACCGCCCAATAGCTTGTTTCATAGTGCGGAAGAATTAAAACAAGTCCGTGGTTTTGAAGGTGCGAAGTATCAGCAAATTGCACCTTATGTGAGTGCCTTGCCAAAACGAGATACCACTATCAATATTAATACCGCACCTGCTTTAGTTTTGGCGAGCTTTGATGAAAAATTGGATGTGGTTGCTGTGCAAAATCTACTTGATCGTCGTAATGCCAATTTAGAGCACTTTAGCAATGTAAATGCTTTGTGGGAGTTAGATGGCTTTCAAGCTGTCGATAGCGCGATACGCAATGAATTTACAAGTTTATTGGGTGTGCAATCCCATTATTTTAAAGCCAAAATTGAAGTGGTATTGGGCGAGCGCAAACGTCAATTTAGCAGTGATTTGGTGCGTAGCGAAAAATCTGTCAATGTCAGTGGGCGAAGTCTGGCGCCATTTTAAGTATTAGCATTAACCTTGACTTAGTTGCTGTTATTCGGATGCAAATGCATTGCATATCTGTACTGAAACTGATCATTACGATTTTTGTCTGGCAATCTGCGGGCTAAAATTGGCTTATTGTTCACGTTTTGCATTATAATTAAAAAGAATATCCCCCAAATATTTTGATGACGTTAAGACCCATGTTAATTCGAAAGTTATTTAAGTTTGAAAATGCGCATATTGTGCGTAATTGCACTTCAGACCGCTGTAAGCGCTCGATTCATGGTCATAGCTATAAAGTAGAATTATTACTGAAAGCTTCAAAACTTGATCATGGACAAATGGTGTATGACTTTGGTTTGCTTAAAGGTGTAATCAAAGAATTATTTGATGCCTTCGATCATGCCATTTGTTTTTGGGAGCAGGATGACCCTGCATATATTCAAGCCTGCAAAACGTTCAGCGCACGTTGGGTATCTTTACCAGTATCGCCATCAGCAGAGCAGTTTTCACGTATTTTCTTTTATTTGGCACAACAAGTTTTGGCATCAACCATCACACAAAATGGGGAAGGTGATGTAGAAGTCTATTCTGTGATTGTACATGAAACTGATACAGGCTATGCACAAAGCTTTTTGGAAGATATTGAAAATGCGCAGATGGGATTGCTAAGTCTGGATCAAATTCATTTCTCTGAGCAAGTACAGACAGAATGGTCAGACCCACAAATGTATGAAAAATTAAAACAGGGGATGACATTCCAAAACCCGAATGTCGAGTTACAAGTTAAACTTTAAATCACATCATTAGACATCAACAAGGATTGATAGCGGTATGTCTTTTACTGAGCAGCAATATGCGAGCTTAAATAAAGTTCAGTTAGATGAGAGTTGGAAATACAATCTAGCTGAATTTTTATTGAGTCCACAAATGGATGCGCTACGCGATTTTTTGTTGCAGGAAAAACAACAGAATAAGGTGATTTATCCACCAAGTTCACTGATATTTAATGCTCTAAATACCACGCCTTTAAATCAGGTGAAAGTCGTGATTATTGGGCAAGACCCTTATCATGGACCTAATCAGGCACATGGACTTAGTTTTTCTGTACAAAGAGGGGTTGCATTGCCACCATCTTTGCGTAATATTTTCCATGAGTTACATACAGATTTAGGTGTGCCTATTCCAAGACACGGTGATTTAACCCATTGGGCAGAGCAAGGGGTATTGCTGCTCAACAGCGTGTTAACAGTAGAAGCAGGACAACCAACCTCGCACCAAAAGCAGGGTTGGGAAGATTTTACAGATCATGTGATTGATGTGTTAAATCAACAACGTGAGCATATTGTGTTTATTTTGTGGGGCGCGTATGCACAACGTAAAGGACAACGTATAGATCCAAATAAACATCTGATTTTGAAGGCAGCGCATCCATCCCCATTGGCAGCAAACCGCGGTGGTTTTTTTGGATGTAAAGTATTTTCAAAATCAAATAATTATCTTAAACAAAATGGCATTGAGCCTATAGACTGGCAGCTGGACGCATGACACATTCTCCCATTTCTAAAGAATATCATCCGGATTTAATTGTCGAAGAAGCAAATAACGGTTGGCGCATTGTACGTTTGAATCGCCCAAAATCTTTGCATGCTTTAGATGAATCTATTGTTTCTGCATTATTGGCAGTATTTGAAGACTTTCATACCGATGATAGCGTAAAAGCAATTTGGCTAGATTCGACCACACCAAAAGCATTTTGTGCAGGCGGTGATGTGCGTAAATTACGTCAGCTTGTCATTAATGATGAGGTTGCAACTGCCAATAAATTCTTTGAGCAAGAATATGCGTTGGACTTGTTGCTACATAACTATGCCAAGCCTGTTTTAGTGTGGGGTGAAGGTTATGTCATGGGTGGTGGCTTAGGTCTATTTATGGCTGCACCATTCCGTTTGGTGACACCGTATTCACGTTTAGCTATGCCAGAAATTAACATTGGTTTATACCCAGATGTAGGGGCAACTCGTTTCTTGGCTGACCGTGGTGCGATTGGCTTGTTCACAGGTTTAACGGGTTCAATTATGACTGCTGCAGGTGCGTATGGTATTGGTTGGGCAACCCATATTTGTGATGCACAACGCGCTTCTGTATTAGAAAAAGTCATTAATATTGACTGGAATCATTACCCTGCAGGTGACTTCCGTGCCATTGATGATACCTTGAACAGCATGCACCGTCCTGTAGGGCCTGGGCCGCTACAGAATTCTTTGGATGTGATTCAAAGCGTGTGCCGTGGTGTGAGTTTTGAAAGTGATTATGAATCCATCATTGGTCTAAGCGATGCACGTAGCGATTGGTTACGTCAAGCCAGTGAAAACTTGCAAAAAGGTTCACCAACCACAGCAGCTTTAACGTGGTTACTATGGCAATGGGGTAAGAAGGTTCACGCTTGGAATGAAGTGTTTGAACTGGAAACGCAAATTTCAGACTGGAAAATTCGCCACGCAGATTTTGTCGAAGGTGTGCGCGCACGTTTGGTCGATAAAGACCTTGCACCAGCTTGGCAGCAAAATGGGCCAGTGCAGCTCAAAACCATTTTTGCAGACAATCCACCTGTGACGAGCATTGAAAGCTGGAATGAGTTATTGAAACAATACGAGATTATTTAATTCGTATTGATTTTTACTCATATTTAAATGTCAGAACAGAACTATAGTGATGAAGACTGGATGCAGCTTGCCTATGCGCAGGCTGCTTTGGCTACAGCACAGGGGGAAATTCCTGTGGGGGCTGTCATCGTTAGTCAAAATCAAGTGATTGGCGCGGGTTATAACGCGCCTATTTCCTTACACGACGCAACCGCACATGCCGAAATTGTGGCAATCCGTGCAGCATGTGATCATATTCAAAATTATCGTTTGCCTGAAGATGCCACGCTTTATGTCACACTGGAGCCTTGTACCATGTGTGTGGGTGCGCTCATTCATGCGCGAATCAAACGTGTGGTATTTGGAGCAACTGAACCCAAAGCCGGCTCATTGATCAGTGCTAGAAAGCTTTTAGAGTCAGGCTATTACAATCATATTTTTGAGTATCAATCAGGTTGTTTAGAGCAGCAATGTTCAGCCCAGTTGAGTGATTTTTTTAAGATGCGCCGTGCGCAAAAGAAACAACAAAAGCAGCAATAGTTGATAAATGACCTCCATGATCAAAACCAGTTCTGAGTTTTAGGCTTGATTTGCGTTAAACTAAATCAAACACAACATAGCATTCATCATCAGGGCAAACCATGCACGCTATTCAAATTAAAAAAGAATTTAATGCGCCAGTTGCGCAAGTATTTGAATTACTTTCTAAACATGCAACTTATAATATTGCGTTTGCACCAATGCAAGTGGTGCGCATTAAAGACTCTGCTGACCCTGAACGTCCAGATGGTGTAGGTTCGGTGCGTCGTATGGGGATTGGGCCAATTAAACCTTTGCAAGAGCAAATTACCGTGCTTGAACCGAATCAGCGGATTGAATATAAAATCATTAAAAATCCATTGATCAAACATCATTTGGGTACCATTGAATTTCAGCAAGTGGCAGATCACAAAACCTTGGTCACGTATAGCATTGAGCTACAAGCGCGAGTTCCGTTTGTGAGCAAAGCTATTCTTGCGCAGTTGAAAACTGCAATTAAAATTGGTTTATCCAAACTCGCAAAATCTCTCTAATCATTTCGGAAACAGCATGACGGTTCAAATTATTACCATTGATGGCCCTAGCGGTTCAGGTAAAGGCACACTCGCGGCAAAATTGGCAGCATATTATCAGTTTCATTTACTCGACTCTGGTGCGTTGTATCGTTTGTTGGGTTTGGCGTTACATAAGCAGAATTTGCTAGATAAACTTGATACTGAACTGAGTCAATGCGTTGCCATTGCAACACAGCTCAATATTCAATTTGTGACCCAGCCAGATGGCACACAAGTGTTGCTTGATGGTGAAGATGTCACGCAAACCATACGTACCGAACGTGTGGGGGAATATGCCTCAAAAGTTGCGGCAGTACCTGAATTGCGCACAGCATTACTTGCACGTCAGCATGCCTTTGCCCAAGCACCAGGCTTGGTTGCAGATGGACGCGATATGGCGACCAGTATTTTCCCAAATGCGCAGGCTAAAATTTATTTAACTGCTTCGGCAGAGTCACGTGCACAAAGACGAGTAAAACAGTTGCAGGGTATGGGGCTGGATGCTAAAATAAGCGACATTTTAGCGAATATACAGGCTCGCGACAAACGAGACATGGAGCGCACAGTTGCTCCGCTCAAGCCCGCAGAAGATGCTTACATCATTGATAGTTCTGAGTTGAACATTGATGAAGTGTTTGCATTAATGACGGCTTATGTCGATCAGAAGCTTGCTATTTGCCGCGCTTAACCGCGTGAAATAAACCTATTCAGCGAACGCATAGCTTGATCAGTTCTATACGGACTATGTAGACGCTTAACTAAACCGGCCTTGTCTGATCCAAGACCGCTGACTTTATCAGGTATATCATGACCGAATCTTTTGCAGCCCTCTTTGAAGAAAGCGAATTAAACCTCAACGTTGAAAAGGGTGCTGTCATCCAAGGCGTTGTAGTAAGCATCGACTCTGACTGGGTAACAGTTGATACTGGCCTTAAATCAGAAGGCGTTGTTGACCGCGCTGAATTCTTAAACGAACAACGCGAACTTGAAGTTCAAGTTGGTGACACCGTTGATGTTGTTGTTGAAGCACTTGACAACGGTATGGGCCAAACTGTTTTATCACGTGAAAAAGCGAAACGTGCTGAAACTTGGACTAAACTTGAAAAAATCTTTGAAGACGGCGAAATCGTTACTGGTGTTATCTCTGGTAAAGTTAAAGGCGGTTTCACTGTAGACATCGGTCCAGTTCGTGCGTTCTTACCAGGTTCTTTGGTAGACACTCGTCCTATCCGTGACACAACTCACCTTGAAGGTAAAGAGTTAGAGTTCAAAGTTATCAAACTTGATGCTAAACGTAACAACGTTGTTGTATCTCGTCGTGCAGTTATGGAAGCTGAATCTTCAGCTGACCGTGAAGCGCTTCTTGCTCAGCTTGAAGAAGGTCAAACTGTTACTGGTACGATTAAGAACCTTACTGACTACGGTGCATTCGTTGACCTTGGCGGTATTGACGGTCTTCTTCACATCACTGACATGGCTTGGAAACGTATCAAGCATCCATCAGAAGTGGTTGAAGTGGGTCAAGAAGTTACTGTTAAAGTACTTAAATTTGACAAAGAGCGTAACCGCGTATCTTTAGGTCTTAAGCAATTAGGCGAAGATCCATGGTTAGCGATCATGAGCCGTTATCCTAAAGGTTCTATCGTTAAAGCTCGCGTAACAAACTTAACTGACTACGGCTGTTTCGCAGAAATCGCTGAAGGCGTTGAAGGTTTAGTACACGTTTCAGAAATGGACCACACTAACAAAAACATCCACCCATCTAAAGTTGTTCAGATTGGTGACGAAGTTGACGTTATGGTTCTTGAAGTGGACGAAGAGCGTCGTCGTATTTCTCTTGGTATCAAACAAACTCGTGCTAACCCATGGGAAGAGTTTGCTAAGAACCACGACAAAGGTGAAAAAGTTTCAGGTACAATCAAGTCAATCACTGACTTCGGTATCTTCATCGGTTTACCAGGCGGTATCGATGGCCTAGTTCACTTGTCTGACATTTCTTGGAACGAGCAAGGCGAAGAAGCTATTCGTCGTTACAAGAAAGGTGACACTGTTGAAGCGGTTATCCTTTCTGTAGACGCTGAAGGCAACCGTATCAGCCTTGGTATCAAGCAATTGAACAGCGATCCATTCAACGATTTCTTAGCTGCTAACGAACGTGGTGCTTTGGTTAAAGGTACTGTAACTGCTGTTGATGCTCGTGGCGCAACTGTTAAGTTAGCTGACGAAGTTGAAGCAACACTTAAAGCATCTGAAATCAACCGTGATCGCGTTGAAGATGCAACTAAGTTCTTGGAAGTTGGTCAAGAAGTTGAAGCGAAAATCATCAACGTAGACCGTAAATCTCGCTCTATCAACTTGTCTATCAAAGCGAAAGACGAAGCTGAAGAGAAAGAAGCTGTTGCTAACTTGAAAACTGCAACTAGCGGTCAAGACAATGGTCCTAAGACAATTGGTGACTTGATCAAAGCTCAAATGGGCAACTAAGTTGCGGGTAAACTGTATGGTTAATGTAAATTAGCACATACTTTTTACACAAATACTGTAAACGGTAGCGTAGTATTCAATTATTACGCTACCGTTTTGTATTTAAACAGGTTATTATCAGTTTAGGTAAAAGTAGCTTGATAATTAAAGAGGTCGCAGATGACTACTGAAGCACTTAATAAGTCTGACTTGATAGAACGAATTGCTTTGAAAAATCCACATTTGGCTGAGCCATTGGTGGAAGAAGCTGTGAAGATCATGATTGATCAAATGATTGCATCACTATCGGCAGATAACCGAATTGAAATTCGTGGATTCGGTAGTTTTGCATTGCATCACCGTGAACCACGTGTAGGTCGTAACCCAAAAACAGGTAAGTCTGTAGAAGTTGCGGCTAAAGCTGTACCGCACTTTAAACCAGGTAAAGCACTACGTGATGCAGTAAACGAGTCTGTAAATAAATAAAATTCCTAGGGGTGTTTATGCGTTACGTTCTAGTCGCTATTTTAGTTATTCTATTTGGATATTCTCTGGCATTGGTTTTGCAAAACGGCACTGAACTTTCAGTTGACCTGTTATTTACTCAAGTGCCTGCAATGCGTTTGGGTCTATTGCTACTGATTACATTGGCACTTGGTTTGGTGCTAGGGTTATTGTTGGGCGTGCAGGTTTTCCGTGTATTCCAAAATAGTTGGGAAATTAAGCGACTACGTAAAGATATTGAATACCTACGCAAAGAGCAAATTCATGCAGCTCAACTGGCTGCTGCTGAAGCTGCTGCGCATACTCGTCATGAAAAAACGGTATTAGATGTGCATACTGAAGATCGTTCTTCTAATGCACTTTAATTTGCTCTGTTGACTGAATTGATCATCAACACCTCAAGGTTATCTTGGGGTGTTTTTTTATGTGTGCCTTTGACGAATGGCTGATTATCGCTGCGATGGTGGATAAGCTGTCTTTTTGACTATCTGCTTGGCACGAATCACTTTATAATAGCGACTCTTTGTCAAATCCATAGGTAATTCTCTTGAGTATCATTGTTGCCCTCGATGCTAAAAGCCAATATGACGCCTTAACCATTGCAGAACAATTAGACCCTGCATTATGTCGAGTAAAAGTTGGTAAAGAGTTATTTACCCATGAAGGTCCAGCAGTCGTGAAAGCCTTGCATGACAAAGGTTTTGAGGTTTTTCTAGATTTGAAATTTCATGATATTCCAAATACAACAGCTCAGGCTGTATGTGCTGCAGCAGATTTAGGCGTATGGATGGTCAACGTACATGCTTCAGGTGGTCGCAAAATGATGGAAACCTGTGTGGAGCGTTTAAAAGCAGGGAATTATCAGACGCAACTGATTGCAGTGACTGTACTGACTTCTATGGGGCGTGAAGATTTAAAAGATTTAGGTTTAGATATTGAGCCTTTTGAGCAAGTTCAGCGTTTAGCTAAACTCACTAAAGAAAGTGGTTTAGATGGTGTGGTGTGTTCTGCGCAAGAAGCCAAAATGCTGCGTGAAACCTTAGGGCAAGATTTTGCTTTAGTAACTCCAGGGATTCGTCCTGAAGGCTCAAATGCCGATGATCAAAAACGTATTGTGACTCCCAAACAAGCTATGCTGGATGGTTCTACGCATTTGGTGATTGGTCGTCCAATTACAAAATCTGAAAATCCACGTCAGACTTTGAAAGATATTTTAGCGACGCTTTAATTTTACTATCGCTGACTCTCTAAAAGGGAGATAAGCCCTCTCTCTAACTCTCGCCTAAATAGAGCGCAAACCCTCTCTCCAACTCTCTCCCAGAGGGAGAGAGGACAATTGTTGATTCTTTTTAAATAGCAGCCAATACACTTACAGCAATGGGTGCAAGGATTGACAATACAAATCCACTGACCATGGCATGTGGAATAAAATCGTTGCCACAGGCTTGTTTTACCATGGGCAAAGTGACGTCCATGGCAGTTGCGCCTGCGGCAGAAATTGCAGCACGTGGATAACGCCATCCCAAAATATACATCAGCAATATCGCAAAAATCTCTCTGAATAAATCATTCATTAACGCAATACTACCCAATTCGGCATTGCGAAGTTCCGACACCACAATCCCGCTCATGGAATAAAATCCATAACCTTGTGAGAGCATAAGCAAATCTTGTAGAGCGATGGGGAGCCAAAGTGCGCAAAGTAGTACCCCTGCAACTGAACCGAAAATACAGCCTACGGGCACCATTAAAATTTTCCAATTCAGCCAAGAACGATCTAAAGGCGAATAAGCGAGATCGAGTCCAATCATCCACATAAACAGCAACAGTAAATACCAAGTGTTGATCTGAACTTGGAAATCCATAGCACTAAAAAGTAGATGCAGCACGTAGCCTGCCAAAAGTGCAAAAAAGGCATAACTGATGTTGATGCAGGATTGAATCAACAACTGTAATGAAACTTTGCCTTGCGTTGCTTGCAGCCCCAAACCTTTGTAAAGCAAATAACAACACAGAAAAGCACCAATTGATGTAGCAAATGCAATCTGTAAAGCTGTAGATAGAATATGCGATGGTTGCTGTAGTGAACCGAGCGTTTGTGAAAATTCCATCGCAATTGCAATTAGCAGGATATAGCTAAAATATGGAAGCAGTTGAAACGCAATTTTTTCGATTATTCGAGGGAGGCGTTTTGCCAGTACAAAGCCTAGACATAAACAGCAGAGTAATTGGAAAATCAGCCAAAGAGATTGCATGAGATCAACAGGTGGGAGATAGATAAAAACCTGTTGATTATGCCAGTTTGCTTTTAAAAGCGGAAATTTATGCCGCTTTACTGATTAATCTGAAATCACTCGGATGCAGCGACTTGGTTTTTAGCCAATATTTCCAAGTATAGGTTGGCCAAAGTGCAAAGTTTTTTCCACCATCTTGTTGATACCAACTTACACAGCCAGATTGCCAAACCGTGTTATTTAGCATGTCTTGCACATCGTGGTTAAATTGATCTTGTACTTGATCTTTTACTACAATTGCATTGCTCTGTGATTGTGCCACCAAATCCATCATTTGCAGAATGTAATCGACTTGCGATTCGATCATAAAAATAACCGAGTTATGCGCCAAAACTGTATTTGGCCCAAGCAACTGAAACAGGTTCGGAAAACCTTTGTGGCTAATGCCGTAATAGCTTTCTGCGCCATCTTTCCATGCCTGTTTTAATTCAACGCCATGTTCACCAATGCAGCTAAATGGCTGTAGATAGATACGCGGATCGGTAATAAAGCCTGTGCCATAAATCAGACAATCAATTTTTCGCATTTTACCATCTTTGGTGATGATGCTGTCTGCAGTCAATTCCTGTATTGCATCAGTCACTAATTCGACGTTGTCACGGTTAAAAGTTGGGAAGTATTTATTGGACACTAAAATACGTTTACATCCCATAATGTAGTCAGGCGTGAGTTTTTGTGCCAATTGTTTGTCTTTGACCTGAAAACGAATAAAGGCTTCTGCCAGTTTTTGGGTATATTTCATCACGCTAGGTTGCATGATTGGAATTGCACGTGATTCATTCGACCAATACAAACGCGCACGATGCAATTTTCTAAACCAGTCTGCTTGTTTAAACAGTTTTTTCTCAATATTCAGATATTTGCGTTCATCTCGTGGAATGACCCATGCAGCTGTACGTTGCATGACATATAACTGTTTAACTTGAGGTGCAATTTCAGGAATGTATTGAATCGCGCTGCCGCCTGTGCCAATAGATGCCACAACTTTGCTATTTAAGTTGTATTGATGATCCCATTGAGACGAGTGAAAAACCTTGCCCTGAAACTTTTCAATGCCTTTAATGTGCGGGATTTGTGGCACATGCAGTGGGCCAGAAGCAAAGACTAAATATTGGCAACTCAATTGTCTGCCATCTTTTAACGCAACATGCCATACACAGTCTTTTTCATGGTATTCGGTATGCACCACTTCGCTGTTAAATTGGCAATATTCACGCAGATTAAATTGTTGCACCACATCTTGAATATATTGAAAAATTTCTGGTGCTTCGGCATAGCGTTTTGACCAGTCAGTTTTGGGTGCAAATGACAATGAATACAGATGCGACTGCACATCACAAGCCGCACCAGGGTATTGATTTTCACGCCAAGTACCACCCACTTCATCAGACTTTTCTAAAATCACAAAGTTATGAATATTGCGTTGTAGTAAACGAATCGCCATGGCTAATCCGCCAAAGCCTGCACCAATAATTGCGACTTGATAATACGCTGCTGCATCCTGCATGAAGATATCCTTATATTTATTTTGTTTGATTTGAGTTTGTTTGAGTCAGGATAGAATAAGCCAGCATGCGGTAACATGATCGTGCTGACATAAAAATTGATATTTTCGGCAATTTCTATCTGTGGACGAATCGGGTAAAAAGGATATTCCGTTTCGCACTGTTCATTTTATGAAAAGATCCATACTTGGCTTAATGTATTTAATACAAGGCATGCGTAAAGCAGGCGTTGATGTCGATGCAAAATTGCAAAGTATCGGCTTGCGTGCAGATGCGCTAGATACCAGTTCAATCATTCATCCGAGTTTGGAATGGGATATTCTAAAAGTGATTGGTGAAGATGTAGAACCTGAAATGGGGCTGTTTATTGGACAGCATTATGCTTTGGCAGGTTATGGTCCTTTATTGATGTTATTGGTGACCAGTCCAGATATTGCCACTGCATTAGAAAAAGGGATTCAATATCAGGGATTGACGCATTTAAGCGGGAAACTAAGTTTACAACATAGCACGCGACATATTGCATTGTGTTATCAACCCAATGATTTACATAGTAGTTTAGGTGTATTACGTGCGCAGTGTGAAATTTCAGGCACATTCAAATTTATTCAAGACCTATATAAAATGATGGGGATGAGTGCGCCACGTATTCGCATAGAATTGCCATTTGTACAGCCGCAGCAAAGTGAAGTTTTGCAAACTTTTTATGATTATTACGGTCAAGATATTGTTTTTAATCAATCACAAGCAGCATTTTGGTTTGATGATGCAGTTCTCACAGCACGTATTCCCTCTGCCGATGCAGTCACTTTTAGCAGTTATGAAGCCAAGTGTGTGATTGAGTTAGAGCGACTTAAACTTGAAGATGATGCGCCTTCGGTAGTGCAGCGCGTAAAAGATTATTTGGAGTTACAACAGGGCAGTATGCCGAGCATGGCAGAAACAGCACATGCTTTGCAAATTCCTGAACGGACATTGCGCCATCAACTGCAACAACTGAACACCAGTTATAAACAAATTCGTGAAGATCTCATCAAAGATAAAGCATTGCGATTAATTGAATATCAGGAATATTCAATTGAAATGATTGCAGAGTTACTTGGTTATTCAGAACCCGCAGCATTTAATCATGCCTTTAAGCGGTGGTTTGGACAAAGTCCACGCCAATATACAAAATAGCCTAAGTATTTTGCAAACTATGCCAAAGTGCTATATCTCGTGATTCGATCTTCGTTATAATCTATTTGCCCAAATAAGTACTGATGAATATGTCTGATTTTAATTCGCCACAAACCACAGCCTTTACTCCATTATCGCCTGCGGAGCGTTATGCACAAGCGTTAGCCTCTGGACAATTTATGCCAGATGATGCGCAGGCGCAGGCTGTACACGAACTTGAGCGTGTGTGGCAGGAATTAATTCAACGCTATAAAGCATCAAAAAAAGCGTTCCGCCGTTTCCGCCGCCAAACAGCACCACAGGGTGTTTATATGTGGGGTGGTGTAGGTCGTGGTAAAACATGGCTCATGGATCAGTTTTACGACTCGATTCCATTTAGACGTAAAACACGTATGCACTTTCACCACTTTATGCAGCATGTGCATCGTGAACTGAACAAACTTTCAGGGCAGCGTAACCCGCTCGATTCTGTTGCAGACCAAATTTATAAAGATGCAGTGGTGATTTGTTTCGATGAATTTTTCGTATCTAACGTGACTGATGCGATGATTCTGAGTGACTTGTTCCAAAAATTATTCCATCGTGGCATTACTTTGGTGGCAACATCTAACATCGCCCCAGACGGTTTATATAAAAATGGTATCCATCGAGATCGTTTTATTCCAACCATTGAAATGGTCAAAAAACATTGCCAAGTGCTAAATGTCGATGCTGGTGTAGATTATCGCTTACGTGTTTTGAAACAGGCGCAATTATTTAAATCGCCTTTAACGCATGATAATCAAAACTGGATGGCACAGCGTTTCAGTGCTTTGAGTAATACACAACATTATTCTTCTGAGCCAATTATTATCAACCAACGTATTGTTGAAACAATTGCGCATACTGAAGATGTGTTGTGGTGTGAATTTTCAGAACTGTGCTTTAAACCGCGTAGTCCTGCAGACTTTATTGAAATTGCCAACATCTACAACACGGTTTTGGTGAGCAATGTACCGCATTTAACAGACTTCTTGTCTGAAGGAACACGTCGTTTTATTTATTTGGTCGATGAATTTTATGATCGTGGTGTCAAGTTATTACTGACTTCTGAAGATTCGATTATTGAAATTTATCAGGGCGAAAAACTGGCATTTGAAATTGAACGCACACGTTCACGTTTATTGGAAATGCAGTCTGATGATTACTTAAATGAAGAACATCGACAGATACAGGCCACCGAAGCCAAACATCAAATCAGTTGATCTTTTAAGCGCCTAGAACTAGGCGCTTTTTTATGATAGAAAAGATGTGACTGTTGGTTTTATCGACATTTTGTCATAAACATGGCTTAATCTTGAAGGGTTGCAATAAGACTGACGTCGATTTTTACAACAAAATCTGAACTTAAGTCTAATTTCGACATTTCAAAAACTTTATACACTGTAAAAGTGTATTTAGATGAGTAATAGTGTCGTGTTTCTGATCAGGATTTATGATGATTGTTGTCATTCATCTTGTAATAAATGATCGTTATTTTGAAATGTGATAATACTATTCAGCTAAATATAAATCAGTATACTAGAATCTCTTGTATAAAAAGTAGCAATATCAGGAAAGACAATGACTGCACGTATTCAAAAAGGCAAGTTAGCGATTGCTAAAGAACTTTACGATTTCATCGAAAATGAAGCATTACCAGGTTCTGGTTTGGACAGTGATACATACTGGAAAAACTTTGAGCAAGTCGTTGTCGATCTTAGCCCTAAGAACAAAACATTACTCGCAAAGCGTGATGAGCTTCAGGCTAAAATTGATGAATGGCACCGCAATAATACATTTGAATTAGAAGCTTACAAAGCTTTCTTGACTGAAATTGGCTACTTATTACCAGAAGTAGAAGATTTTCAAATTACCACCGAAAATGTTGATGAAGAAATCGCATTATTGGCTGGTCCACAGCTCGTAGTACCTGTACGTAACGCACGTTATTGCTTGAACGCAGCAAACGCACGTTGGGGTTCGTTATATGACGCACTTTACGGTTTTGACGTTATTTCTGAAGAAAATGGCGCAGAAAAAGGTAAAGGCTACAACCCAGTTCGTGGTGAAAAAGTAATTGCATTCGCGAAAAACTTCTTAAATGAAACTTTCCCATTGGCGCAAGGTTCACATGCCGACGCGACTCAATATGCTGTAGAAGCAAACAAACTTGTTGTTCGCCTAAAAGATGGTTCTACAACAACTGTTGCGGATAGCTCTAAATTCGTTGGTTACAATGGCGAAGCTTCTGCACCAACTGAAATCGTACTGAAAAATAACGGCCTGCACGCAGTCATCCAGATTGATGCAAACAGCCCAATTGGACAGACAGATGCAGCTGGCGTGAAAGATGTTGTGCTTGAAGCGGCTGTAACGACGATTCAAGACTTGGAAGACTCTGTTGCAGCAGTTGATGCTGAAGAAAAAGTTGAAGGCTACCGTAACTGGTTAGGCTTGATGAAAGGTACGCTTGAAGAGTCTATCGAGAAAAATGGCAAGACCATTACCCGTAAACTAAATGCTGACCGCACCTTCAAAAATGTTGAAGGCGGTGAGACCAAGGTTCATGGCCGTTCATTGATGCTGCTTCGTAACGTGGGTCACTTGATGACAAACCCGGCGATCCTTGTAGATGGCGAAGAAATTTATGAAGGCATCATGGATGCATTGGTCACTCCATTGCTTTCTGTGGCTGATATCCGTGGTGAGAACACGATCAAGAACTCACGTACCGGTTCTATGTATATCGTTAAGCCAAAAATGCACGGTCCAGAAGAAGTAGCATTTGCGGTTGAGCTGTTTGAACGTGCTGAACAAGCGCTTGGCTTACCTGCTAAAACCCTGAAAATCGGTATCATGGATGAAGAGCGTCGTACCTCTGTTAACCTGAAAAACTGTATTGCTCAGGCGAAAGACCGTACCATCTTTATTAACACCGGTTTCATGGATCGTACAGGTGATGAAATCCATACCTTCATGGAAGCAGGTCCATTTGTTCGTAAAGGCGAAATCAAAGGCCAAAAATGGTTCCCAGCTTACGAAAACCGTAACGTCATGGTAGGTCTACAAACAGGTCTACGTGGTAAAGCACAGATTGGTAAAGGCATGTGGCCAAAACCAGACATGCTGTTAGACATGTACAAAACCAAGACTGAACATCCTGAAGCAGGCGCAAGCTGTGCATGGGTTCCGTCTCCAACAGGTGCAGTGATTCACGCGATTCACTACCATCAAATTAATGTAGCAAACCGTCAGCAAGAATTGCTTGCAACTGAAGCATTGCCTTTAGATGATTTGTTAACTCCACCTCTTGCAACTGATACCAACTGGTCTGAAGAAGAGAAACTAAAAGAACTGGAAAATAACTGCCAAGGTATCTTGGGTTATGTCGTTCGTTGGGTTGATCTGGGTGTAGGTTGTTCTAAAGTTCCAGACATCAATGATGTGGGCCTGATGGAAGACCGTGCAACTTTACGTATTTCTTCTCAGCACGTTGCCAACTGGTTACGTCACGGAATTGTAACGCGTGAACAGGTTGAAGAAGTAATGCAGCGCATGGCGAAAATTGTAGATCAACAAAATGCTGATGATCCACTATACACGCCTATGTCTAACGACTTTGCTAATAACATTGCATTCCAAGCTGCATCTGACTTGATCTTCAAAGGTGGCGAGCAACCTTCTGGTTACACAGAGCCACTTTTACACGCAGCGCGTTTAAAGTTAAAAGGTTATACAGGTGATTAATCCTTTAGGATTTGATTTACTGATTGTGTAATACAAACAAATGAGCCTCTTCGGAGGCTTTTTTGTTGCCTGTATTTTGCTTATGGTTTTTTGAAAATTTTGCAGCTGAATAGTTACAGGATGTACTTGCTGCTAGAAAAACATCAAGCTGCGGAGTAGAGTGAAAGTCATATATAAAAAGTAGCGCAAGGACAAATACATGCCAGCATATCAAGATTTGAATCAACAATTTATTGGCGGCAAGTGGTCGGTTGGGACATCTACTAAAACCATTCCAAACTTGAATCCATATCATCAAACTACAATTTTTGAGATGCAGGGCGCCAGCGTGGTAGATGTTGATAGTTGTCTTGTCCTGAAATAGATTGACAGTATTCCACTTCAAACCGAGTTAAGCAATTAGCTCGGTTTTAGTTTGCTCATACATCTGATTCGGGGTGTTCATATTTAAACTTAAATGTGGTCTATAGCAA